>CAYMZR010000014.1:0-31818 GCA_964394975.1 uncultured Dehalococcoidia bacterium
CACCGTGCTAGCGATGCTATTTTAGGTGTTCTTACTTCAGAAGCAATTTTTTGAACTGCCTCTAAATCTCCGGGTGAGGCCGCAGCAAATCCAGCCTCGATTACATCAACCCCTAATCTTTCCAATTGCTTTGCAATTTCCAGTTTTTCCTGAGTCGTGAGCCCAATACCAGCCGACTGTTCCCCATCTCTTAGAGTGGTATCAAAAATTATCACTTTATCTTGTGACATTACGGTCTCCTTATATCGGTTATAGGTTAACTAATGATTTATCTACAAAGTTTGAGTAGTGATCAACTTCACAGGATTCCGTAGTTCGCCTGATTCAGCCTCGCCAAGACCAAACCAGTGTGGCGAACTACGTAAGGTACCTCATCTATTGGTATGTATTTCAAGTTAACCATTTTAAAACCAATCTTAATCTGCATCAGAAAGGAAAGACATCATTCCTCTCAGTTCTTTACCTACTTCTTCTATCTGATGACCGGCATTCTCTTCCCGTAACCTGTTAAAGGTTGGTCGCCCTTCGTCATTTTCAGTAATCCATTCTTTCGCAAACGTTCCATCTTGAATTTGATCTAGAACCTTTCGCATGTTCTGTTTAACACTGTCATCCACTACTACTGGACCTCTAGTGTAATCTCCATACTCAGCAGTATCACTAACCGAATACCTCATATATTCCATACCACCTTGATAGAACAAATCAACTATAAGTTTTAGTTCATGCATACATTCAAAATATGCTGATTCCGGTTGATATCCCGCCTCTATTAAGGTTTCAAAGGCAGCCTTCACAAGTGCTGCCACCCCGCCACAAAGAACCGCCTGCTCTCCAAACAAATCTGTTTCCGTCTCTTCTTTGAAGGTAGTATCTAACACTCCGGCCCTTGTACAACCAACTCCCCTAGCATATGCAAGACCAAGCGCATGAGCATTTCCGGTTGAGTCTTGATGGACTGCAAGTAATCCCGGCACTCCAGAATCTTTGGTATACACTTCCCTCATCCGATGACCAGGAGCCTTTGGTGCTACCATTGAAACATCTACGCTTTCCGGCGGTTTGATCGCATCGTAATGAATGTTAAACCCATGAGCAAACATTAAAGTTTTTCCCGGCAACAGATGGGGCAAAATAGATTCATTGTATACAGAGGCTTGCAGATGGTCTGGAATTAACATCATTATCACGTCTGACTCTGCCGCAGCCTCTGCTGAGGTGGAAACCTTGAGACCTTCTGATTCAGCCTTCTCCCAACTACTGCTGCCTTCGTAGAGCCCAACGCAAACATCAACGCCTGAGTCTTTGAGATTTAAAGCATGCGCATGCCCTTGACTGCCATATCCAATGATGCCGATCGTCTTGCCTTCCAATAAGCTCATATCTGCATCTGATTCATAATACATTTTTGCCATTTAATTTCTCCTGATCACCTATCCTAAGTTCTTTATGACGCGCTTTTCAGAATTCTTGGTCCGTTCACGGTTTTATCTTTTTCAAAAGCAACCCCTCTACTCATAGCTACTGTACCTGTTCTCATGACTTCAAAAACTCCGAAAGTATCAAGTAGGTCCACGAGTGAATCTACTTTGTCTTCATTTCCAGTCACTTCAACAATCAATGTGCCCTGAGAAACATCCACTATCTTAGCTCTGAATATATCTACTATTTGCATTATTTCACTACGAGTCGTTACGTCGCATTTAACTCGTATCAAGGCTAGTTCTCTAGAAACAGCATTTTCCTGTGATATGTCAGACACCTTTATTACTTCAACCAACTTATGCAAATTCTTAACTACCATTTCCACGGTCTTCGTATCCCCATCGACAACAAAAGTCATCCTAGACAGGCCTTCCGCTTCACTTTTGCCCACAGCTAAACTGGATATGTTATAACCGCGTCTTCTAAACATGCTGGAAATGCGATTCAATACCCCCGCACGGTCTTCCACCAACGCTGTTATCGTGTGTTTTTCTGATGAATTCAACTTATCACTTTCTCCGAAACAGGCTCTTCTATCATGTCGTACACAGTCATTCCTGATGGAATCATGGGATATACATTTTCTTCCTGCTCTACAATAAAATCTACAACTACAGGGCCATCATGGTCCATTGCTTCCGAAATCGCGGATTTTACTTGGCTCTTATCAGTGACTCGGATACCTTTGATGCCATAGGACTCAGCAAGCCTAACAAAGTCAGGATTACCTGTGTAGGAGGTGGAAACATATGAACTATCGAAAAAGATTTCTTGCCATTGGCGAACCATACCGAGAAAATTATTGTTCAATATCGCAAATTTGACCGGCAATCTATTTTCTGCGATCGTGGCTAATTCGCATAGTGTCATTTGAAACCCTCCATCACCTGCGACCGACCAGACAGTCGATTCAGGATTACCTACCTGGGCCCCCATGGCCGCAGGGACCTCGTATCCCATAGTTCCTGATCCTCCAGATGTTAGAAAGGTACTAGGATTCTTAAACCGGTAATGTTGAGCTGCCCACATTTGGTGTTGCCCTACACCAGTTACTATGGTGGCGTTTCCTCTTGTCTCATCCGATAAATCTTTTATAACCTGCCGCGCCAAGAGTTTGGAGGTTTCAGGTATATCAAGTGAAGGATGATCTTCTTTCAACGCTTCTACACGCTTCAACCAATCGGTGTGAGTTCTAGAAATAACCTGTGGATTTAAGCGGTTTAAAACCTCTTTAGCGTCACCTACGATAGGTACATCCACGCTAATATTCTTTCCTATTTCTGAAGGATCAATATCCACATGTATTTTTTTAGAGTTCAATGCAAATTTAGAAGCGTTACCAGTTATACGATCATCAAATCTCATTCCCAGTGCTATAACTAAGTCCGACTCCTCTATTGCAAAACTAGAATGTGCCATACCATGCATACCAGGCCACCCGCTCCAAAGCACGTGATCTTCTGGGAAACAGCTTATTCCAAGTAAGGTAGTAATTACCGGTATCTGTGCCTTCTCTGCCAATTCCTTAAGTTCTTCATAAGCTTTGGATATTATGACCCCATGTCCAGCGATAATAACCGGCCTTTCTGATTCATTAATCAAATCGGCCGCCTTCTTTATCTGACCAGAATGGCCAGAGAAATTAGGACTATATCCAGGCAAATTCAGTTCGCCGGGCTCCCCATATTCCACTTCCTGAACAAAAACGTTTCGAGGAATGTCCACCAATACCGGACCGGGCCTACCTGAATTGGCAATGTAGAAAGCTTCCTTGATTGTGGAGGCAATTTCGGATGCGTCCATAACCAAAAAATTATGTTTGGTAACGGGCAATGTAATCCCTGTTATATCGGTTTCTTGAAATGCATCCGATCCAATTGTCCAACTATTAACCTGTCCGGTGACTATCACCAGTGGCACCGAATCCATTTGAGCTGAAGCTATACCAGTAACTAAGTTAGTTGCCCCTGGCCCAGAAGTGGCAAAGGCTACACCAGGTCTACCGGTGACCCTAGCGTATCCGTCCGCTGCCAGTGAAGCACCTTGTTCATGCCTGGTCAAAATATGCCGAAGTTCTGGAAATTCTGGCAGCGCCTGGTATAGAGGCAATATAGCCCCCCCAGGAATGCCAAAAACGACATCGCAGCCCTCTCTTAATAAGCTTTCACAGACAATCTGTGATCCTTTCTTTAACATCTGATTTCCTTAATTGACCTAAAATTAAAATTATCAAGTTGATTGATCAGGTTGGGGTCTAAAAAAATAAAATCCCGCCCTGTGTTGGGACGGGATACAAAAACCACTCCCGTGGTACCACCCAAATTGCCCTGATAAAAATTCACATCAGGACCACTCGTTGAGCTATAACGTGGCTACCGCCTGTCCCTACTTTATGTTAGGGAAGTCACAATACAGCATGCAGCAGCGCTGAGTTTTCCCATTACTGACTGCATAGATGACTCCTAGTTTTCAAAACAGATGCTCAGGGGCGAGTTCACTGTGGGCATGTATTGGACTTTCAGCATTGAATCCAACTCTCTATTCATCACACCGTCTCAGTTACTACTCCCCGTCATAGCAATTTTATTTAACTTTTTCAAGACACTATATTCTAACACTCAAGCATTTCTAGGTCAAACAAAAAACATCCGTTTCAGAAACCGAAAACTTGGCATAAATACGGTCAAGGACATCGAAAAGTATTTAGATTAAAATTTTGTTGTCCACTTCAGTATTCCTATGCTATCTTTGGTTTTAGGTCTTTACTAATAATGTGGGGGTTAACTCAGGTAATATGCTTGACCACGATATCTTAATAATTGGCGCCGGTCTGGCCGGTATGAGGGCAGCCTTGTCTGCCAAAGAGCAAGGAGCAGACGTAGCTGTAGTATCTAAAGTACACCCTGTAAGGAGCCATTCGAACGCTGCTCAAGGAGGTATAAATGCCGCTCTAACTGACAGAGGTGATGATTGGCGGGATCACGCATATGACACCATTAAAGGAAGCGATTTCTTGGGCGACCAAGATGCCATTGCTCTCATGTGCCAAGAGGCAGGTGATGAGGTTATTGCGATGGAGCACATGGGCGCAATTTTTAATAGAGATGAAGAAGGCCGCCTTGGCACTAGAGCATTTGGTGGGCAAAGGGAGGCAAGGACTTTTTTTGTCGCCGATTTCACTGGTCAAGCCCTCCTGCATGTTTTATATGAACAAATACTCAAAGCAGGAGCCCTGGTCTACGAAGAATGGTTTGTTCTCTCTCTCATAGTAAGGGATGGGAAATGTGGTGGGGCCGTAATGATGGATATTCGAACAGGAAGAATTGAGGTTGTCAGAGCCAAGGCAGTTATTCTGGCAGCTGGTGGACTAGGCAGAGTATTCGAGCCAAGCACAAACGCTCTCATATGCACTGGTGACGGCATGAGTCTAGGGTACCGGGCAGGAGCATCACTGATGGATATGGAGATGGTTCAGTATCACCCGACCACCTTAAAGGGAAGTGGTGTTTTGATTAGCGAGGCAGCTAGAGGTGAGGGCGCCTACCTACTTAACTCAGAAAATGACCGGTTTATGCTTAAATACGCCCCTGAATTCAAGGAACTAGCTTCCCGAGATGTCGTCTCAAGATGTGAACAAACAGAAATAAATGAAGGTCGAGGAATTGACGGTTGCGTCCTTTTGGACTTACGACACTTAGGTGAAAAATATATAAGTGAAAGGTTATCTCAAATACGGGAGTTAGCTATGGATTTCGCCAACGTGGACATGGCGAAAGAGCCAGTGCCAATAATGCCCGGAATGCATTATCAGATGGGGGGAGTTAAGGCGAATGTAGACGGTGAAACAGGGGTACCTGGCCTCTACGCAGCTGGAGAAGTGGCTTGCGTGAGTGTCCATGGCGGTAATAGGCTCGGTGCAAATTCCCTATTAGACACCTTGGTTTTTGGTCGAAGGTCAGGAGTTCATGCAGCCGATTTGATCAAATCTATCCAACATTTGGATGTTGACGATTCGGCTGCTGACAACGACAGAAGAAATATTCAAAATTTGTTATCAAACAATAAGAATGAATCCTTTGGTCAAATCCGTTTGGATATGGGTACTGCCATGAAAGAACACTTTGGGGTATTTAGAGACGAAGATGGAATGCGCGAAGGAATAGAAAAAATTGAAGCAGTCAAAAAAAGAGCAGAAAGCGTGTATGTAGCTGATAAAACCAGCACTTTCAATACTAATTTATTGTTTACTCTTGAATTAGGTTTTATGCTGGAGTGCGCCGAATCAATAGCTGTAAGCGCTGCCGACAGATCCGAAAGCAGGGGGGCACATACAAGAACCGATATGCCGGACCGG
Organism: uncultured Dehalococcoidia bacterium; assembly: GCA_964394975.1. Taxonomy (GTDB): domain Bacteria; phylum Chloroflexota; class Dehalococcoidia; order Lucifugimonadales; family UBA826; genus UBA11996. The sequence goes on from CAYMZR010000014.1 coordinate 5,840, forward strand.
GATGACGAAAATTGGTTGAAGCACATCATGGTTTCAAAATCCTCAGATGGAGGCCACGAACTCAACTATAAAGACGTAGTCATAACCGATTGGGAACCAGTGGTAAGACAATATTAATAACGAAAGGATTTTTATTAATGGAAGTCAAATTTAACGTTAGAAGATATGATCCTGAGTCGACAGATGCAGTGGATCATTTTCAAGAATATCTGATGGATATGGAAGATTCTTCAACGGTTCTCGACGGATTAATTCGGATAAGGGAAGAGGTCGACGGCACTTTAAGTTTGAGATGCTCCTGTAGAAGTGCTATTTGTGGATCCTGCGCCGTAAGGGTGAATGGGGAAGCGGGCCTTGCGTGCAACACGAAAATTATTGACGTACTGCCAGGAAATGGAAATACGATAACAATAGAACCAGCTGGTAATCTGCCAGTGGTGAAGGATTTGGTAGTAGATTTTCAACCTTTCTGGGGAAAGATAAAGGCTGTAGAGCCCTGGCTTCAACCAGTAGGAGAAGAACCTAAGACAGAATATTTAGCTCCAGATGAAGATATGCTCCATCTCGCCGGAGTTGTATCCTGCATTTTGTGTGGGGCTTGTGTTTCAGATTGTACTGTTATGGAAGTTGATTCAAACTTTCTTGGACCAGCAGCGTTAGCAAAATCATACAGATTTGTAGGTGACCCAAGAGATGCTTCTAACCAACAGAGGTTCAAAACCCTCAATGAGTATGGTGGAGTTTGGGATTGTACAAGGTGCATGAAATGCGTTGAAGTTTGTCCAAAAGGGGTTGCTCCCATGGATCGAATAATGTCATTACGTGAAAAAGTTATGGAAGCAGGATATACGAATACTAATGGCGCTAGGCACGCAAATGCATTCGTAGATTCTGTCAAACATAGTGGATGGCTTGACGAACTTAAATTGCCGATAAAAAGCTTTGGTATCTTCAACATTAAAGCCATGATTGGACTAATCCCGTTGGCAATAAGATCGCAGCGGGCAGGAAAAGTTCCACCTATATTCCATAAAAGCATTCCTGGTGTTGAGAACGTTAAAAGAATATTTGAAAAGGTTGAGACAAAAAAATGAAATATGCTTTTTATCCAGGGTGTGTCTCCCGAGGGGCGTGCCCAGAACTATATTCAGCCACCGTGGAAGTATGCAATATCTTGGGGATAGAACTAGACGAAGATGTGTTAAAAGGTGCTTCTTGTACCGGCGCTGGAGTATTACAAGAAAAAAATCAGCGCCTCGGGGATACCCTTAATGCCCGAACTTTTGCTATGGCAGAACAATCTGGAAATCCGTTAATGACCATTTGCAGTACCTGTCAAGGAGTCATGTCTCAGGCTAATGAAAGGTTACTTGCTGATCCAGAATATTTGGCATCAATTAATGAGGATTTGAAAGAAGAGGGCCTAGAATACAAAGGAACAGCCGATCCAAAACATCTTCTATGGATCATTGCTGAAGATCTTGGATTAGATTTCCTTGAATCTAAATTGGTGAATAAACTTCAAGGCCTCAAGTTGGCACCGTTTTATGGATGCTACATAGTGAGACCTTCAAAAGCACTGGGATTTGAAGAAAACCCGGGAAGGAAACAGGCATTGGAAGAAGTGATAGAAACAGTGGGAGGGGAAGTTGTAGATTTCCCAGGTAAAACCCTTTGCTGTGGCTTTCCAATTCTCACCATAAACCCAGAAAATTCAGTCAACATGGTGGCGAATCATACGATAGACGCCAAAGATCGTGGTGCCGATGCTATGGTCACACCATGTCCGCTGTGCCATCTAAATCTGGATGGTTATCAACCAAATGCCGCCTCTGTTCGAAAAAGAGAAATAGATCTACCGATAATACATCTACCGCAACTTTTGGGACTAGCATTAGGAATATCTCCCGAAAAAATGCGATTGAACAAGCACATCGTTTCCACCAAAAAACTTTTGAGTGAATTGGTTATATCTCCATAGTTTCAATCCGATTTCGCATATAACAATACCAAAAATCCAATGAATGCAGACATACTCAACCAAGTTATGGAGGCCACTTGCCCCATCCCCAGAGTGGATGATATGAGTCCCCAGGCAAATGGACCTGAAATAGCTGCTAACCTACCCACCATGTTATAAACTGCAAAATATTCGGATACAGTGTCGGATCCAGACATTGATAGAACAAAAGGTCTTTCAGATACATACAATCCAGCCATAAAAATACCACTTAAAACACCGACAAGCCACCATAGTTGGCTCGGAAGATCAGCCACAGGCAATAGCGCAGCCAAACCCAATATCAGGAACCAAGCCATCACATTAATTTTAAGATTTAAAAATGGTCCATATTTATCTACTATCCTCCCCCAAAGTGCTCCACTTGGGATGCCGAATACAATACCAATAGCTAGAATGAATTGAACTTCTCTCTCAGTTAAATCGACTGTTTCAACCCCATAAAGCACAGCAAAAACTGAGCCCGCATAAATCGAGGAAAAATACCAAAATCTAGCAAATAAAAACATTGCCCACACTTTCTTCTTCCTAGCCTCCCACAAAGACATAAAAGCTTGTCGCAAAGCTGAGGTCATGACTGATCGAAGTTCTGTTACTTTAGTATTTCCTATTGAATATCTCCCCGATAAAAACAAAGGCAACACCAAGATAAACATTAATAAAGCCATTAACTTAAACAGAAAGACGGGACCTTCAGTGTCATAAAATAACAACCCACAACCCACGGCTAATATAGCGCCTATATATCCAACGCCAACGCCGAGACCTCCAATGTAGCCAACATTTGATTGAGTAGTTATATCTGAAAGCAACGCGTTATAAAAAATGTTTGCCAAATGCACAAATACTATTGCGGCGCAGAAAAGAATTATTGAAGCCTCATAGTTGAAAACCCCTATCAGAGCAGTACCGATAATGGCGATGGAAGTCGTAGCAACCAAAAATGGCATTTTACGCCTTGTAACATCAGATAGTGTTCCAGCAATGGGAGAAAGGATAAACACAATGATCATAGACAGCGACAGAGAAAATCCAAATGTCCCGTCGGTACCTGACATCTCCCTGGTTAACCACAACGGAAAAACTAAACCTACAATGCCTGCAGAAAACAAGGTGTTTCCCATGTCATATACAATCCACGAACCGACCCCTAACCTAGATCGAGATAATTCACTTTTTGGCATTGTTTTATTTACTCTCTCATTTCAGCCATATTAAATGTCTGATGAATTGGTCGGGGCGACTGGATTCGAACCAGCGACCTCCACGTCCCGAACGTGGCACGCTACCAACTGCGCTACGCCCCGACACATAATTCAATTTTAGTTACATATACCAAAATCCGGCAACACCAAATTAAACCCTTAACCCAATAATTAAATTATCACTTTAATAAGCATCTTTGACCACTAAAAAATGATATGCTACGGTTGATAAGTGAAAAAAAGCACATAGTTTAGTGCTGTTGACCAATTAACTGATCTTAAAAGGTAAGCCACCTTAGTTGGAAAGGAAATCTTCACCCGAATCCAGTTCTAAAAGTAGTCTCAAATGGCTATCAATCATCACGCTAATTTCTGCATTTAGCCAGGTGATTTTAGGTGGATACGTTAGGTCCAGTGAGTCAGGTTTAGGGTGCCCTGATTGGCCGCTTTGTCATGGTCAATTAATACCTCCAATGGAATTTCATACTCTTATTGAATACTCGCATCGATTAAATGCATCTCTTTTGATTTTATTTGTAGTTGTCCTTTTTGTGCTCTGCTGGGTCAAATATAGGAAAGAAAAATTTGTTGCCATACTCTCAGGGTCTGCCGTAGCACTAGTAGCATCAGTAGCGATTCTCGGCGGAATCACTGTTTTGACTGAACTGTCTTGGTGGGTGAGGTTAATCCACCTCACCTTAGCTGAACTTTTAATTGGAACCATTGTCGGAGTTGTTTGGCTAGCATTTTCTCCTAAGGTAATTGACTCTTCCACATTGCACCGAATTTCCACACCTAAGTGGAAAGCCAAACTCTGGATTATTGCTACAGGCCTTTTACTATTGATCGTTTCCGGATCATACATGGTGGGGGCAGGTGCTGGGTCTACCTGTGCAACTTGGCCACTATGCAGAGGAGAATTATTCCCGGACGGTTCAACTTATGCAATACATATGGGGCACAGATATGTAGCAGCATTAATGCTTCTATTAGCCGGATATATTGGATGGTCTTTTATGAAGCAAGACAGTGACATTCCAGGTTTAAAACGGGCTGCTATGGGTCTAATTCACAGTATGATATTGCAAATCATAATTGGAGCCGTACTAGTGTGGTCAGGCTTTGACCCTGTACTCAAAACGGCCCATTTGGGTCTGGCGACTCTAATTTGGGTAGCAGCGATTTGCATGATAAGTTGCGTGATCCAAAACAATTCCAAATACTCTGAGGCATAAAAGATGGTATCGGCTTATATAGCTTTAACTAAACCGAAAATCATTGTTCTATTGCTTATTACAGCAGTCGGCGGACTATTCCTTGCTTCTAACGGATTTCCAGACATATCAATATCTATAGCTGTATTGCTAGGAGGAAGCCTTGCAGCAGGTGGAGCTAATTCTTTAAATCATTTTTGGGATCGTGACATTGATATAAAGATGAAAAGGACTACCAATAGACCTGTAGCATCTGGCTCGATAGCACCGATAAATGCTTTAATATTCGGAACTTTACTGAATTTAGCAGCATTTGGGCTTCTAGCTTTTTACGCCAATTTGATTAGTGCTATTCTCACCTTGTCAGCGACACTTTTTTACATATTTGTTTACACAATGATTTTGAAAAGAACCACCTCTCAAAATATCGTGATCGGAGGAGCAGCAGGTTCAATTCCTCCCACTGTTGGCTGGGCTGCAGTTACTGGTACTATAGCCGACCCGGCTCCTATTTTCTTGTTTCTCATCGTATTTTTCTGGACTCCACCACATTTTTGGGCTCTATCACTGATTTTAAAGGATGACTATGAAAGTGCAGGAATTCCCATGCTACCAGTTGTATCTGGAATTCCTGCTACGAAAACTCAAATATTCATTTACACTTGGATATTACTAGCCTTGTTACTAGCAGCTGTTTATTTCGTTGATGAACTGGGAATTGTTTTTGCGATTTCATCCCTAACATTGTCAGCAGGTTTCATATGGGTAACCTGGCTTATGAAACGGAGGGAAGACATCGATCTAGCCATGCCAATATATCTTTACTCCATGGCCTATTTGGCATTACTTTTTGTCATCATTGTCATTGAAAGTTTCATTTCTGGGCCATCAATTTTATTATGATCCTAAATAAACATTATTTTTGTTCGCTAATTAGCTTGACGATCACCCCGATATTTTGATAGCTTTCCAACTGGTTTGGAATGAGTTTAATATAAGGTTTTATGGTTTGGAATGAGTTTAGTATAAGGTTTTAAATGCACTCTGGCGAAAAAAAATTGATGCGACTAAACAAAATCCCCAAGACCGTTTACCTAATATCGATCGCGCTATTGACCCTACTTATGACGGGGTGTTATCCCACAGACCTTAACCAATCAACATTCGACCCCCACGGACCAGTGGCTTCAAGTCAGCTGATAATTTTTTGGTGGATACTGATTGGTGGTGTTATTGTCTTCGTATTAGTTGAGGCTGCTCTGATTTACGCAATTATCAAATTCAGAGTTAAAAACGAATCAGATATCCCAGTTCAGACGCATGGTAACAACCGTCTTGAAATCATATGGACTGCAATACCTGCAATTCTTTTGATCATAATAATGTTCCCTACCATTAACACACTGTTTTATATGTATGAAGCTCCAAAAACCACAAAGCCTGAACACACATTGGAAGCAATCGGCCATCAATGGTGGTTCGAGTTTAGATACCCAGATCCTTCCAACTCGGAGAAGGAAATAGTTACGGCCAATGAAGTTTATATCCCGGTGGGATACCCAATCGCAATTAACTTAAAATCTGTGGATGTTATTCATAGTTTTTGGGTGCCAAAATTAGCTGGTAAAACAGATATGGTCCCATCTGAAGATAATTTTATGTGGTTTGAGGCCGATGAACCGGGAGAGTATTACGGACAATGTGCTGAATATTGTGGTACATCACATGCAAACATGAAATTCAAGGTCATTGCTGTCCCCGAAATTGAATTCAATTCATGGTTAGTCGCCCAGTCAAATCCGGCAATAGAATCATCAGACCCACTTGTAACAGAAGGGGCTGGGGTATTTAAAAGCGCCGGGTGTACAGGGTGCCACGCAACCAAAACCATAGTTAATAAAGGAACAAAAGGTAGGGTCGGCCCTAATTTGGCCCATGTGGCATCCAGACGAGATCTTGCTGCTGGAATGCTTAGAAACGCTAACGAAAACGGTTCCTTGAATGACGCCTTGTTACAAGAAAACCTAAGGATTTGGATAGAAGACCCAGAACAAGTTAAACCAGGTAATTTGATGTCCAAAGGCGCCCAGGTATACACAGACCCAGATAAAAAGCTTACAGAGGAGCAGATATCACAACTAGTGCATTATCTGTCATCATTAAAATAGATAGCCAAGAGAATACTATTATGTTGCATCCAGTCGGAGGACGCTAAGTGAGTACATTCCCAATATCGATACCTAGGCCAATCCACCCAACAGGTGTATGGGGTTGGATAACAACGATCGACCATAAACGTATCGGGATACTCTACGGTGTTACCGCATTCATTATGTTCTTATCAGGCGGTATAGAAGCAACATTAATGAGAGTGCAACTAGCCGGACCAGAATTAGATATCGTGAGTGCCGCGGTTTACAATCAACTCTTCACAATGCACGGTACAACAATGATATTCCTGGCAATAATGCCTTTGTCTGCAGCATTTTTTAATTTTGTAATTCCCCTTCAGATAGGAGCCCGCGATGTTGCCTTCCCTCGCCTGAATGCCTTCAGCTATTGGACCTTCCTTGGTGGTGCCTTGATGTTGAAGTTGAGCTGGATAGGTGGAGCAACAGATGCTGGATGGTTTGGGTATGCACCTCTAACATCGGTTGCCCAAAATCCAGGAACAGGCATAGATTTCTGGATAATAAGTCTTCAGATATTAGGAGTAGCCTCACTTGCTGCCTCTTTCAACTTTATAGTGACGATAATCAATATGAGAGCACCTGGAATGACAATGATGCGTCTACCAGTGTTTACATGGATGAGTTTTATTACGGCCATCTTGCTTGTTCTAGCCTTCCCTGTAATAACTGTGGCTCTTATTGAACTTACCTTCGACAGGTACTTCATGTTCAATTTTTTCAACGTTGCCAACGGAGGAAGTGTTGTACTGTGGCAGCACTTGTTCTGGGTATTTGGACACCCCGAAGTTTATATCTTGATCCTTCCGGCAATGGGGATCGTATCAGAAGTCCTGCCTGTATTTTCAAAGAAACCTTTGTTTGGCTACAAAACTGTAGTTCTAGCAGGAGCCATCATAGCCTTTATGGGTTGGATGGTATGGAGTCATCATATGTTCACTGTTGGACTCGGCGCAGTAGCTAACGCAGTATTCACGGTAACGACAATGTTTATTGCTGTCCCCACCGGGATCAAGGTATTCAACTGGCTCGGAACAATTTGGGGAGGATCGATTAGATTCACTACACCAATGCTGTATGCCCTAGGGTTTATAGCAATGTTCCTTATAGGTGGTATTAGTGGCGTGATGCACGCGGTATCAGCTTCAGACGCGCAACAACAAGACACGTATTTTATACCTGCACATATCCACTATGTATTGTTTGGTGGAGCAATAATGGCTATCTTGTCGGGCATTTATTATTGGTTCCCCAAATATTCTGGAAAAATGTACAGTGAACGCCAAGGAAAAATCTCGTTTTGGCTAATGATGATTGGACAAAATGTCACTTTCTTCCCCATGCACTTTGTCGGTATGGATGGAATGCCTAGACGAATTTATACCTACGTGGAAGGCATGGGATGGGAATTTTGGAATGGTGTGGCAACAGGGGGAGTATTCATACTCATTTTAGGATTCTTACTTGTCTTAGACAACATAGGAAGACATTGGCGAAACGGCGAACCTGCCCCGGCAGATCCGTGGGATGCACGAACTCTAGAGTGGTCTATTCCTTCACCACCACCCGAATACAATTTTGAAGAAATACCTATTGTGAAGTCCTTGGATGATTGGTGGGCAACTAAGCAAGGAGGAGCACATAAGGAAGTCCCGGCAAGTGGTGGTTCCGGGGATGAAGGCCACGGTATTCACCTACCCCAACCCTCATACTGGCCAATAGTTACCGCCACTGGGCTTTTCGTAGCAGCCTATGGGGTTGTTTTCAACGACCTAATAATCCCCTGGGCACTTGCTGCAATTGGATTAATTGTAGGATTCGTTGGGGTCTACGCCTGGTCTCTTGAACCTGTGAATGATCCAGAAGAAGACTCTACTCATTAAGGAAGGTTGTCAATTGGTACAGGAACAAGCAGTTCAAATACATGGTGAGGATGAAGATACAACAACAGGCCTAAATCATAGGAAAATGCTCATGTGGGCTTTCCTTGGTTCTGATTGTATGTTCTTCGGGGCCCTAATAGCGACCTACTTAGTATATCAAGGTAAAAGCCTTGCAGGCCCGATGCCTGTAGATGTATTTGACATTCCAGTAACCTCAGTTAGCACCTTCGTGCTATTAATGAGTAGCATGAGTATGGTGCTAGCATATTCTGCTCTTACTAAAAACCATCTGAAGGGTTTCAGAATCTGGATGATTTCCACAGCAATAATGGGATCTACATTTATAGGATTTCAAGTCTACGAATTTAGCAGCTTCGCGAACCATCATGTCGATATTACCTGCTCAAACCCTGGAGAATTAACTGATTACGAGCAACATATTTTTGATGAAGGATGTTCCGCTGGTGAAGCACATGCAGAAAGTCATGAAGGACTAAAGCCTCAAACAAATTTGTTTGGAACTACTTTCTATACGCTTACAGGGTTTCACGGTGCCCACGTTACTTTAGGCATAGTATGGCTTCTTTCATTATTATTATTGTCATTCAAGAAGGGTATGATAACCCCTGAGAAAAACTTAGACGTGGACCTAGCCGCTCTCTATTGGCATTTTGTTGACGTCGTTTGGATAGTAATATTCACAGTTGTATACCTATTCGGAGTATTCCCAGGATTCTAACTACGGGAGATAACATGAGTCAGGAACTTTCAGGAGATCCACACACCGGGCACCCAACAGCGGGGCAATATTTTCGCATAGCCGTCATACTGTGCATCATAACAGCGATAGAGGTCGGAATATTTTATCTTGAGTTCTTAGGGCATTGGATGATACCGATATTGTTCACCTTGTCCACTGGAAAGTTTGCATTAGTTGCGATGTACTACATGCATTTGAAATTTGACCACAAACTTTTCACATATCTGTTCGTAACCGGCTTTGTATTAGCTGCATTTGTTATAGGTTTTCTTCTAATCCTGTTCGGAGTGTACACATAAGGTCACACAACCTCAGCCAAACAACAGAAGCTACCGATGTTTTTTCTCGGTTTTTCTGACTCTATATGGCTGCATTGGCATCCTCACTTGGAAGTAGTGGGTGGTTTAATCTTAGTACAAAGCGCCTATATGTACGGAATAGGATCCTACAGAAAAAGGCAGGAATCACCTGAAACAGTAAACCATCGTCAAACAATAATGTTTACATTGGGAACTCTAATTATTTTCCTGTCACTTACTTCACCACTTCACATACTAAGTGATCATTATCTATTTAGTGCACACATGCTTCAGCACGTCCTGATAACACTCATATCACCTCCCCTTTTAATATTGGGAACTCCTGGCTGGTTGGCTGACAAACTCTTTCAGCACAAATGGGCGTTATCGGTTTTCAAAAAAGTCTTCCATCCAATCGGAGCGGTAGTCATATTCAATATAGTATTTTCCATATGGCATTTGCCTGTTCTATACAACATTTCAGTCACATATCATTGGGTTCACATATTGGAACATTCACTTTTCATAACAGTCTCGCTCATTATGTGGTGGCCTATTTGTAGCCAAGTGCAATCGATTCCGAAATTAATATACCCCATACAAATGCTGTATTTATTCGTTATGTCCTTGGCACAAATAATCGTATTTGGGATAGTCACATTCGCAAGAGAACCTATCTACTACCATTACGTAACTGCACCGAGAATCTGGAATATAACCCCTCTTGTTGACCAGCAACTTGGTGGGATCATAATGAAAGTAGGTAGTGGGTTCCTTTTTTTGTTCCTCATAATCATCGCTTTCTTTAAGTGGTTTGACGAGGATTCTAAATCAGCAAAAACAGGGTATAATAAAGAAGATACTGCATAACGGGAGTAGTCGTGAACAAAGTAATTTTATCTCTAGTCGTACCTTTGGCTTCACTTGCGATGATCGCCGCATTTGCGATCACGCTCGGGTATACCTTCTATCAAATACACCACAATACCAGTTTGGGTACTATTGGAGTTATTGGTATAGGATTAGCCCTTTTAATCCTGACTCCTTTGATAGCATTCCTTTTAGAAAAGAGGGCTGCTCCATAGGGACTCTGACTGAACTAAAAACTTACATTGCCCTTATGGCTAGCCTCAAGAAAAGACCCTTTTTAAGCCTCATTCTAGCCTCCACTTTTTTCGTCTTATTGTTGTCAACAGCTTGTATTTCTACAGGCAATGCAAATCTTCACGGTACCCCTCTTGAAAACCATGATGGCTCGACTTTCAGCCTCCAAGACGAAAACAACCTAGAAGTCACCAATCAAACTCATCTAGGTAAAGTTCATTTAGTTACTTTTCTGTTCACTAATTGTAGTAGCCTGTGTCCAATAGTTACTTCTAAAATCAAACAGGCCATCGATAAATCAGAATCTACAGAAAACATCCCAATTTTGATTATCTCAGTTGACCCTGAGGGAGATACTATTGAATCTAGATTGGCATTTAAACACCGATGGGGACTTAAATCCAATTGGAGCTATCTCAATGGTTCAAAAGAAGCCATTCAATCTATATGGTTGGACTTTTACATAAATCCGCATCAATCCGCTTTAGAGGCAATCGCAGGGCAGGTTAGTAGAAAGTATGACGTAATTCATACTTCTCCTGTGTTCGTAGTCGGCAAGGATGGAAGGCCAGCTGCCGTCCATACAAACCCAATAACACCTGCTCATCTGTATAAGGATATCCTCACGATATCAGACCGATAATCAGCTATATATATGTGAGTCTAGGCAGCCTTAAGAGCAGTTTTGGCACTTTCCGCTACTTCAGTGAAAGCCTCAGGATTACTAACTGCCATTTCTGAAAGCATTTTTCGGTTTATATCCACACCAGCCAATTTAAGACCGTATATGAGTTTACTATAGGTGATTTCGTTCGATCGCGCAGCAGCATTTATTCTGATATTCCACAGTCGCCTCATATCACTCTTTTTCTGCTTCCTATGATCGTATGAATATTGCAAAGCATGTATCATGGATTCATGGGCTCGCCGATAAAGGGTATGGCGTACACCTTGATGACCTTTGGTCATATTTAGTATTTTCTTATGTCTCCGGCGTCTCGTAACCCCACTTCTAACTCTAGTCACCTAAGTATCTCCTGTCTTTATTTATACTTGCTTTATGGAAGTAATTTCTTAATTCGAGGTACGTCTGCCTCGCTTACAGGAAGCCTACCCGTGTATAGCCTTTTTACCTTTTTGGGTTTTTTCCTGCGCAAATGACTTCTCAGCCCTTTCATCCTCATCAACTTTCCTGAACCTGTCACTTTGAAACGTTTTTTTGCGCCTTTATGAGTCTTAAGTTTTGGCACTTTCTGTTTCCCTACTATTCTTATTGTTTTTTAATGATGGACCAGGAGACAGGATCATCGCTAGAAATCTGCCTTCGAAGGACGGAGCCTTTTCAAGCAATGCATCTTCCTGTAGGTCTTCAGCTACATTTTTCAAAAGGGCCATCCCTATTTGTGGATGTTGGACTTCGCGGCCCCTAAACATAACTGACACTCGGACTTTCGAGCCTTCTCCCAACAATCTTCTTACTAATCTGGTCTTAGCTTGTCTGTCATGATCCCCAATCCGGGTCTTCATCCTAACTTCCCTAACAGCATTATTAGACTTAGATTTGGAGGCCTTTCTGGCTTCACGTTCTTTTCGAGTAGCCTCATACCTAAATTTTCCATAGTTCAGCAATCTACATACCGGAGGTTTTGCGGACGGCGCTACTTCAACTAGATCTAGTCCTTTTTCGACCGACATCTGCAACGCTTCTTCAGTAGTCAACTCACCCAATTGATTTCCCTTGTCATCAACGAGTAATACGGACTGAGCTGTTATCTGGTCATTCACTCTATAGCTTTTAGGTATGTTATCTCTCCCTTTTACAATGTATTGCAAAGCAAATAGTCCAGCAAAAACACTGGACCACTATGAATATAGCACACCGTGACTAGGTGATCAACAAAAGAGCTTCGCGATTGGCTAGGTTATTCTAGTGTCAACCTCAGTAGTTATTCTATCCAAAGCAGCACCTATTGGTATTGCTCCCAAATCCTCACCAGAACGCAGTCTCACACCAACGGTTTCTGATTCTAATTCTCTATCCCCGACTATAAACATATATGGGATCTTGGCCAATTGAGCATCGCGAACTTTAGCATTCATCCGTTCACTTCTTGCATCTATTTCGGATCTTATTTTTCTATCCTGCATCTTATTTTGCAGATCCAAGCCATATTCTATGTGCCGATCGGCGATAGGAATGATTTGAACTTGAGTTGGTGCCAACCAGGTTGGGAAAGAACCTCCATAATGTTCTATCAAGATGCCCATGAATCTTTCTAAGGAACCAAAGATTGCCCTATGAACCATATACGGCTGATGAGAGTTTCCATCTTCACCTATATAAGTCAATCCAAACCTTTGGGGCAAATTGAAGTCAAATTGCACGGTGGTACATTGCCAAGATCTACCAATTGCATCTCTAATGTTGACATCAATCTTAGGTCCATAGAAAGCTCCTCCTCCTTCTTCCACTTCATATTCCAACCCTCTTGCATCTAAGGTTTTTTTCAGTGAATTTTCAGCCACTTCCCATTGTTCATCAGTCCCAACAGCTTTACCTGGTTTAGTTGACAAACTCATCGTAAAATCGTGAAATCCAAATGCCTCAAATAAGTCGAATGTAAGATCTAGCACACTGTCTATCTCAGTTTCAATCTGTACAGGCATACAAAATATATGAGCATCATCCTGCGTAAATCCCCTAACTCTTAACATCCCATGGAGAGTTCCACCCCTCTCATATCTGTAAACCGTTCCAAGTTCTCCTATTTTCATTGGAAGATCCCGGTAACTGCGGAGAGAAGATTTGTAATACATAATATGGAAAGGGCAATTCATTGGCTTCAAATAATAATTTTGACCATCTGTTTCAGATGGTGAAAACATATTCTCTTGAAAGAAATCTAAGTGACCGCTGGTCTGCCACAAATTTTCCCGCCCGATGTTGGGGGTATATATAAGATCATACCCTCGCTTGTAATGCTCATCCCGCCAGAAATCTTCAAAAATACTTCGTACCCTTGCTCCTTTGGGATGCCATATTATTAACCCTGGCCCCGTTTCTTCGTGGATGGAGAATAAATCTAATTCTCTTCCTAGGACCCGGTGATCTCTACGTTGGGCTTCTTCGAGTCTCCCAAGATGTTCATCCATGGCATCTCGACTCTCAAATGCGGTTCCGTAGATCCTTTGCAACATCGGCCTATTCTCGTCGCCTCTCCAGTAGGCCCCTGCCACATTCAAAAGCTTAAAAGCCGGGATATCTCCAGTGGATCCAACATGAGGACCTGCACATAAATCTTCAAATTTGCCATGACTGTATGTACTAATTACTTCACCATCAGGAATATCCAAAATAACTTCCAATTTCAGAGGTTCCGATTGATTCATATCAACTATCTCATCTCTGCTATATTCCGAATATATGAAAGGTAAATCATTGGATATAACTTTTTGCATGGCTTTTTCTATTTTTCCTAGATCTTCCTCGGAAAACGGTGTTTCAGCCATGAAATCATAGTAAAACCCGTCTTCTGTAGGAGGACCGATCGCAAGTTTTACATCGGGGTACAATTGCTTAACCACATCAGCCATTACATGGGCAGTTGAATGCCGAATCCTTTCCCTCAAATCTTTTAATTCGTCTGTAACCATTTATTCACCTGAAAAAATTCCATGATCTGATACATTTAATTTGATTCAAATGAAAATCTCTTTGATCAAAATGACTGTACCAGCACATATAACTATACCTAGGATCAAGTTCCGATAGTAGGTCTGATTAATTTTGTTAACTAGAATAGAAGCAAGCCAGAAACCTAGCAAGGCAGGGAAAACACTTATACCTGTCAGTATTAGTCTTTCCGAATCAAACAAATCTGTTATCACATAGCCTATTACTGCCGCAGTTTCTATAAAAATATAATAATATGGAAGGGACCCACGGATCGAATCTCTGTCCCAGCCTCGAGCTAGGACTGCGACTGCCATTATTGGTCCCCCGATTCCTGTTGAGGTAATCATCACGCTAACCAAAAAAGCTGCCCCCCACAGAGTATATTTATGCCTTATTGCTGAGAACGACGGATCAAATGCCAGTGAAATACCCAAGAATATTATTAACGAGGCAATGGAAATTCTGAGGGTAGCCGCATTGGAATTAGCGAGAATATATATACCTACAGGCACCCCTAGTAATCCAAAAATTACCGGAACAGTCATCTCTTTATAATTTATATGATCTTTGTTCTGGTAGATCATAAGAACAAAGATCAACAGTGAGACGGTATTAATCACAATAACCGTGGACTGTGGATCTACAGTGAGCAACATGATCGGAGAAGAACCGATAGCTATGCCAAATCCCGCCGTTACTAGAACGAGGCTACCAACAAATATAGCTAGAGCCGTAAGCAAAATGTCAACAAGCAAGGATCCCATTTAAATTAGGGACCCTTCATATAAGCATAGTCTGGCTTGATCAAACCAACTGGGATTAAGGTTTCATTTTTACTAGTTTCCGACTTCCAAAATATCTTAAAGCTCGGGGCTTCTCCTGAGGAAATATATCGCACCTCAATACGGGCTTTCCCGCTGCTGAGATCTGTTCCCAATCCCTCTGCTACTGAGAAATCAGTCTCTGCCACAGGAACTAAAACCCCGTTAACAAACATTTGCATTTTGGCATTTCCAATCAGATTAAATTTGTATGTACCGGGAATCGGTACTTCTAGTAACCCATACCAATGCACATCGTGAATCCCCTGGGCTGGTGGATCATAATAGAATGCATCTGGAGTAATTCCAATATGGGAGGTTAATAGCTGAGATTCCCTGTAAATCACACCAGACATCCCTATTGGGCGCACTTGTCCTATAAAAAGTGCAGAAGCTGGAATAGGCTCCAGTATGTCTCCATATTTTCCCCATAGCAATTCAGAGAATCCAGATTCTGCCAAAGCAATTCCTTCCACTCGAATTGTATGTAGCCCAGCCCCTAACTGAATACCCTCTCTAAATTCAGAATAAGGAAAATCATCGATATATAGTTGTCCTTTCCCAAACACCTCAAATTGATATAGCCCTGGTTGACGAATATGTAAATTACTTTTCAACATAAAAGCAGCTGGCAAATCTATCCCCGCTAGATCTTTAACCCATTGTGAGGAAAAAAGATCTATCTTTTCCTTCTTAACAAGCAGATCTTCATGGTGGAATGTTGCCTCAACACCAGTTGCATTTCTCAGTTGATCTTTACTTATCAAAACCTCATAAAGAATTGGATCTTGTCCACTCGGGGCGGTGACGGCTCGAAATTTTGCTGAAGGGTAATATTCTGCCAACAGTTCATACATACCACTGTCTCTAGGTTCGAGATAAATAGCTGCTCCGTTTAGAACCCTTTCAGGAGATATGGGCAAATCTCTTGGAGCAAACAAAGGCTCATAGTGAGCAT
This sequence comes from uncultured Dehalococcoidia bacterium, assembly GCA_964394975.1. Lineage (GTDB taxonomy): Bacteria > Chloroflexota > Dehalococcoidia > Lucifugimonadales > UBA826 > UBA11996. Next base: position 21,969 of record CAYMZR010000014.1, read on the forward strand.
TCCGCGAAACAATCGAAGCGGTCAGACTGTAAAGAAATTGCCTCGAAGAATAGAGAGTATATCCATTCTGAGATTGTTTAACCATCTCTCTAGCCATTATAGTCTCAGACGTTGAAAAATCAGAGAAAACTTCAGGGTGACTGGCCTGTTTACCAAAATAAATACTTAGATTCATATAAGCGATAAATCCGAATAAAAGCAATAGTGTAAATGGAGCGATTCTCCTAATAATTAAATTGGAATGCGACTTTATTAGCTTCCAAAATAGCACTAAAGGAAAAAGAGCAATACTTATTACCGCAGGTATAGCTCCTATTGACCTCAGGGATTGCGGAGATTCCCAAGGAACCGAAAGAATTCCAGGTAACAACATGATTAAAAGCCAAAACACAAATAATAGATAAAGAGGTTGCCGCCATTTTGATAGAAGAATAATCAGCCCAATAATTAACAAACCCCCAGTCACATCATCCAGCATCGGTTCCAAAGGTAAATTATGTCTAGGATTTGGATCTCCAGATATGTGAAACATTAGAATATGTTCCGCAAAGTTTTCCAAAATTGCTCTACCAGTATCGCCGTCTGACAGATGATTCATTATGAAAGTCTCATCAGTACGTTTGAAAAATATGTCTGTATTTGTGTATGCATAATGGATCAAGGGTGAGGTAGTAATTATTGTTGCAATAGCCATAGCGGCAAGACAGGTAAGAAGCTTTCTCCACCCTGGATGATCGGTAAGCAACCTTAACGCGATGCCCACTAATACCACCAATGGGAATAGACGAAATGGTGCATAAAACCACATCCCACTGCCAAGAATAAATCCAGTCCAAAAAAACCAGAAAGGGCTCCATCTAATCAAACTTTTCCACAGCAAGAATCCAGTGAAGGCAGAAAATCCAGCGGCAGTTATACCATGCATGCCTATGCGTCCCCAATTTAAACTCCAACTCATCACTGAAGCCAAAAAGGCTGCCGCGAGTCCCCATTTGGATCCAAAAATCTCTCTCGAAAAATAAAACATCCCTAAGACAAGAAATACAGAAAACCCCGTTGCCACGAGCCTGCCATTCCACCATAAAGGTCCTGATATTTCCTGTAATATTGCTATTGGAATTAGAAAAGCTGATGGAAGATGTGTGGATGGTACAAAAACTGGTGTATCGAAGGGTGACGCATGGATCTGGCCAGCCCTCATAATATTATCTGCCTCGTCGTACCAAAGTCCGGCGGGCAGTTCGGCAATGTTATAGATCCGAATAAAAACAGCCATTACTATAATGGCCAAGAGAAATAATGTAATAAATAGTGGAAGATTTACGCTGATACGACCCAACTTCTTAGATTTTTCTGTACTAAGACCCTGAAACAAAAAAGGTACAAACAAAATCATCGTGATTGAAACCAGGTAACAAGACCAGCCTAATCCAAATTCTGACTTGTCGAAAAACACTACACCTACTATTCCAAAAACTGTAGCTGCCACCAAAAACAGACAACCTAATACTTTTTCAAAAAGTCTCTTCCTCAATATTCTTGAGGATGACTCGTTCAGGCTAAAAAACCCGGTATCTAAGTCAGAACCATCATCCTTATTAGAAACCCAGTAGCTGGTGCCATTTACAGCAATTAAAGTAGCTACACATCCAACGAGAAAAGTCGGTAAAGAAAAATAATAAAATCCATGGTCCCAAAATTGAATAGTGGCATATATCAAAAGAAACCCACTCAAGATCGCCAACAAGCGAATATTTCTCTCGTTTAATCTGTCCATTCAGGATATCTCTTTAGATCAGGATGTTATTAAAGACCCGTTTGCAATAATCGCATCTATCAAGGATTCCTCTATTCCGAAGTCTTTGAGTATTTCAATGCTATGTTCTCCTAACATGGGGGTCGGCTTAATATCAGGAAATGGCAATTCTGGGAACTGTATGAGGTTGTAGGAAAAAGCGTACTCTCCTCCGCTGTTAATAATACTTTTAGAAATCATATTATTTTGAGAAGCTTGTTCATCATGAAAAAAAGAAAGTTCATAGTCCTCTTTAGAGATAGCACACGGTATATCATTGGAACGCATTAACTTAACCCAGTGGCTGGATTTTTTCATTTTTATGACATCCTGGATCTGTCCCCCTAATTCAGTATGAATTTTTTTGTCATTTTCTTTAAAAGACCTGTTCAATCCCAAGAGTTTAATCAAGGTATCCGCAAGGTCTGACTGTTCAGCACTAAGGTAAATATAACCATCAAGCGTTTGGTATAACCGATGAAAATCACTGAGTCCGTTTTGATGTTTATCGGAAAGCCTTCTCGGCGGCTTATTCTCGTAGCGAGAAAAATCACCCTCTAAAAGCAAACAGCCTGCATTGAGTAAGTTAGTGTTAACAACCTGACCGATACCATTTTTCTCTCTAGCATACAGAGCCATAACCGCCCCAATGGCGCCCAGGCAACCTCCCGTGTAATCAGTTGGCGCAACTGGAGAAAGAAAAGATGGGGGATTTCCTTCACCTCCTTGGGCCACTTGGAGACCCATCCAAGCTTGAGCCAAGGGATCAACTCCAGGACGGTTGGCAAAAGGACCATCCCATCCGAATGCAGTCACGTGAACCTCTATCATTTTAGAGTTTAATTTTTTCAATGTTTCGGTGTCTAATCCCATTCTACTTGTAGCACCAGGTCTCATATTTGCAACCATAATGTCACAAGACCCTACAATTCTCTGTAAAACTGTCTTCGCAATATCATTTTTTGCGTCAATAGATATTGATCTTTTATTAGCATTCAAGGCATGGAAATATCGGCCACCAGACGGTCTAGAAATATCTCCATAGGGAGGTTCCACTTTTAATACATCGGCTCCTAAATCAGCAAGAAGGCGTCCCATAGTAGGGCCCGCTATCACATTGGTAATATCCGCCACCTTAATTCCATGTAAGGGAGCCATAATATGTTTTTCAATGGAACCCGTATGTTTCCCAATTGATGATTGAACGAATCCAATAATACTTTTCGAATCCAATTCGCGAGGTCCTTTGATTGAACCTGGCGTTTCAGAAAATTTTATTGGTAACCCATACTGGTCCATTGATCCATAAATAGGATCTTTGAGATGTTGCACCATTTCATTATGAACAACTTGCACATTATCCATGGCAGAATCAGCGCTTTCTGCATGGGCAAAAGGAACATCGACTGATTCAAACAATTCTGCCCATTCTAGAGATGATCTAGTCTTCATTACATCTTTAACTATGTTATAAAGTTCCTCCCTAGCCTCTTCATTGACTGGACTTCGCCCATCCCCATATTTCGGATTAGTCATAATCTCTGTTATACCCATCACCGTAGCCGCTATATCCACGAATCCTGCGTGAATACAACCCAGCTGTATCCATGCTCCATCCTGACATTCATAAACACTGTAAAAAGGCCCGCCGCCGACAGGGGTAGCTTTAACAGGTCGAGGACTTATTCTTTCTCCAATAGCTTTGGGCATATATAGAAGTCCAGCGGCCATCAATGAGGTATTTATTTTCAAACCTGACTGGGTCCTTAAACGATAAACCAAGCCCGCTGCAATCCCCAAAGTAGCCAGCAACCCCGCTCCCACCTCTATGAGTGGATGAGCTACATGAGTAGATCCTTCTTCAAAACCTGGCATACTAGCCAAAATTCCTGTTCTAGCTTTTACTAGATCCGAAATTGGAAACTCGTCCTTTAGCGACCCTGTGTCTCCGTAAGGAGTGATCGAACAATGTAGTAGCTGAGAATTGCTTTTGCGCAGCGCTTGAAAACCCATTTTTGCTTGCAATGAGTCGGAGGGCAAAATATCTTCTATCAAAATATCAGATTCTTGGACAAGCTCTTGAAACGAATCATAGTGGGTATCTAAATCCAAATTTAGGAGTTCTTTACCTCTATGTATAGTGGCCAATTCTGGATCGTTAATAGGTATATCAGAGCCCACTGGGACCCGAATCACTCGAGCTCCATTATCACTCAGGAACATTGAACAAATTGATCCAGCCTTTCCGGTCGTCGTATCAATTACATTTGTATCATCAAATATTTGCATGAATTACCTAAAGAATCTCTATGTCGGGCATATGTTTAATCTATCAAAAAAAGAAAACCCTGGGTTTGATCAAAATCCCACCCAGGGTTCTTTAAAATGAAATACTATTTGTATCTAAGCAACCGGAGCCGCTAATTTTTCCCTAATAATAGCTCGCAGTTCCTTGACTCTTGGCAAATTAGGAAATACGCCATCCTCTTCCGCTTTATCAAATATCTTTTCACCGTCAGCAAATACCTGATAAATTCCACCCGTACCCGGGGTGATTCTTATAGAAATATCGTTACCTGCTTCTGCGAAAAACTCGTTGGCCATCCAGGCCGCCATACCGTGATGTGATCAAGGCACGCAATAAATAATTTCTACCTCAAATTTTCCTTCACCAGCCATGTTAGCCTCCTTTTTCAGGTTGCGGTGTCAATTTATATATGGCCCCAAGCTAACACAAAGCGAAACCACGGGTCAATAATCCGGAAGACAAACTTGAGACTAAAATTCCACATCCATACCCATGTCTACTACCTTACCTTTATTTTCCAATGACATATGTAGGCGATCCTTAAACTCCAAAAGTAACTCATGCTCGTTTTGCTCGTCTAGATTCGTTGAATTAATAAGATCATTTTTTAATTTCTCCAACACATTATGTTCCTGCCTTCCTTCCGGCATATCAAAGAAATCTCGGTCGAATACAGGTACTTTCCCACTCCTGAAATACCCTTTGTTCTCAAGCTCGTATGATTCAAGGTCATCGGTCCCTTTACCCAAAACCTCACCAGTTTCAACATAATGTTCCATTACTGGCTTCATACCGTACTTCTGGATAGGGCAAACTTTCATACATATACCACAACCAGAATAGCGAGCCATTACAGGCCTGCAACGTTTTGCAATCAGTTTATTTTTTTCTACACCTCTAAACCAAACCCTTTGAGATTGAATCGCTTTACCTGGGCACCTCATAAAACAAACTTGGCAAAGTTCACAAAACTTATACATGCCGTAATCCACTGGGGAATCATATTTAAGAGGAGCATTAGTTATTATCACCTGCAACCTAGCACGGGAACCGAAATGTGGAGCAAGCAATTGACCATTCACACCTAATTGACCTAATCCAGCCTCAACAAACATTGGAATCATGGGCCCAAAATGCCAGGCCGGTCCCGATATTTGTGCACTGAATCCCATTTCATTTATAAATTCAACAAGTTTCAAGGACAATTCGGCTTGAGACATATATGCGTCACCCTGAGCTACTTCAGACATATAAGAAGGGATATCCTGAGTTTCAACGTATCCTTGTTCGTACGCAAGACATATTGCATTAGGGAGATCAGTTCTTACAAACTCTTTCCGACTCTGATAGACATACCTTCGATCAAACTTTGTAAACCCAATTTCTCCATATCCGAGTCGCTTAGCCTTTTCCCGTACCTCCTCCGTAAGGTCATCTATATATACAGATGGGTTTGGATTTTTATCTCCAGACCTTTTTATCTTTTCAATCCAAGGGGCCATCCTTTTTTGGTATTCACTGTAAAGTTCTTCTGTTGCAGGTGTATGTTCGGACCTTTCGGCTCGGGCCCATTCCGCCGATGCACTATGCTCCAATGCAAAACTTTCTAAGGGAAACTCCCTGCTGTAATAGGACACTTCTGCATCTCTTTGAGGTATCCCATCAACTTTAAGAAGGTCTTCAGCTATGGGAATCTCAACTCTAGAATCTCCATAGCCTGCACCAGGCCTCCTGACAATTTTCCCTATTCTACGTTTCGCCAAATTATGAAGCCCCGTTTAGTAATTTCTTTTGACTATGGAATAAGAAGATTATAAAACAAGTTTTATTTAGTTTTTTTTACCTGTCGGAAAATACTGTATGAAGTTATCCTTGTATATAGACAAAGGTACGGAGCGAAATTTGGCTCAAGGCATGAAAATAGAAAAAGTGGGTGTTTACGGCGATAAAATTTTAATACGATGGGACGACGGGCATGAAAGCACATACGGAGCTAAGGAAATTAGAATCAGTTGTCAATGTGCAGAATGCGTAGAGGAGTGGAGTAAAAGACAATTGCTGGATCCTGCCACTGTACCTTCTGACTTAGTAGCAGAAGACCACTTAATGATAGGTAATTATGCAATTCAATTTTTGTGGAGTGATGCTCATTATACCGGCATATTTCCATTTGACACGTTACGCCAAATGTGCCCGTGCAGCACCTGTAATTGATATTTCATTAGCGAGGTTGAGCTAACAGAAACCCGTTTCAAATACCTCGGGGGCCCTGTTAGGAGGGTCACGTTCACGACCCTCCTTCTAGGTTTCTCTATTCCTATGCAGGTTTGAACTTAGGAAGCGCTAATTCATCTGTTATGTCTTCAAACACAACCTCTAAAGCCATTCCAATCTGTAAATTCTCTGGCGTAGGATCTTCTATCACTATGTTGGTAGGCATTTTAGGTCCTTCCTCCAGCTCCACTACAGCCGTGACAAAAGGAACATCATCAACAAAGCCGGGGTGAGGTGCTCTCTGAACTATCCCGTAGGTAAACAAAGTAGCTTTCCCTGAAGCTTGTATCCAATCTGTATCCTTTGAAAAACAACATGGAGAAATATCACGAGGATAAAAATAGGCATTCCCGCAAGCTTTACAGTTCCTTAACCATAATTCTCCTTGCTTTGCCTTTTGCCAGTAAATATCCGACTCCCCTTGAGGTACTGGTAACGGTTTGTTATATGCCATTTGTAAACTCCTTAAATTAATCTACTGCTAGAACAGTGGTTCCAGTTGAGGAAAGCGATCCGCCCGTACCATTTATGAGACAAAGTTTAGGATCGTCCAACTGTCTATCACCGCACTCACCTCTTAGCTGTCTTACAGCCTCTAGGACGAGGAACATACCGTACATTCCGGAATGTGTATAGGACAGACCTCCTCCTGAGGTATTCATAGCAAAATCCCCACCTGGGGCTGTTCTCTGATTCGCTACAAAATCTGGAGCTTCACCAGGTCCACAGAATCCTAAACTCTCCAAAGTGGCGAGCACAGTGTAAGTAAAAGAGTCATAAATCATAGCTAGATCAATATCATCATGAGTGACACCTGATCTCTCTAAAGCTGACGGTCCAGTGTTCTTCGCGACTGTTCTAGTTAGGTCCGGCATTTGGCTAATCAGATTGTGATCGTGAGATTCTGCTGCCCCTAGGACCCATACTGGTTTTTTCTTAGCATCTCGAGCTCTTTCCGCAGATGTGATCACGTATGCTCCACCGGCGTCCGTCACCAAACAACAATCTAGCAAATGAAATGGCCAAGAAATCCACCGTGAATCATGATAATCATCAAAAGTCATATCGTCTTGCATATAGGCTTTGGGATTAAGTTGTGCCCACTTCCGAGTAGCAACCGCTACCTCTGCCATGGCCTGTCGAGTTTTATCTTCACCATATTGGTGCATGTACCTTCTGGCAGCCATTGCATAGTTGATTGGAGCACCTAGAAATCCGTATGGACTCTCAAATTGAGATCCTGGATCGGCTGCATCTCCTCCTGGTCGGCTTCTTCTACTTCGGCCAGCCTCTCCATGCGTCACCAGTGCAACGTCACAATAGCCGGCATTTATAGCTGCCATAGCATGGGCTATATGAATTATGAAAGATGAACCGCCAACAGCCGTTGTGTCCGTAAAACTTGGTTCGATACCTAGGTATTCAGCCAGGTTCAAGGTAGATGTACCAGCAGTAAAAAGTCCATTCACGTCTTTCATTGACATGCCAGCATCATCAAGAGCGTTATAGGCTGCTTCAGCATGGTGGGTTAGATTCGATTTGTCAGGAATTTTCCCAATTTCATCGGACTCATCCACCCCGACAATAGCAACCGTTTTTCTTAAATCGGTCATTAATTCACGTACCTCCATATTTAGATACTATTTTGTCTGGAACATCTGCAATCAGATTACTGATTCTGCAAAGTCCAGAGGGAAGAATACATCTAAATCTCTTTATACACAAACCTATATATAAATACATTTACCAATTAGTAAACGAGCCATCATTTCTCCTAAGCTGAGGGGGCCATCCCGTTGGATCTACAATGCTATTTATGGCCAGTTCTTCATTGAAATCTACTCCCATACCTGGTTCATCGGGACACCACGCATAGCCGTTTTCCCATTCGATCTGCTTGGGGAAAAGTCCAGTAGCATAAGAGCCTGGTCTACGAGGCATTTCCTGCACACCTACGTTGGTTGAAGCCATACAAAGCGCGACGCAAGCAGCTGCACTCACTGGGCCTAGAGGGTTGTGAGGTACGATGTCGATGTAGTGAGTCTCAGCCCAATGAGTTATCTTTAAAGCCTCTGTAATTCCACCAACTATGCACAAATCAATACGAGCATAATTTATCAATTCTTCCTCTATCACTTCTCTAAAGGGCCATTTCGTCGCCCACTGTTCTCCAGCTGCAATAGGCAAAGAGACGTGCCTTGCTAAAGTACGGTAGCTGGCCGGATTTTCAGATCTAAGAGGATCTTCCATGAAAAAAGGACGATATGGTTCAACGGCCTTGCACAATGCCACCGCATGGGTGGTGTCCAGACGGGTATGCATATCAAAACATATTTGTATATCTGGTCCAATCGCTTCTCGAATAGTAGCAATCTGTTCTTCCGCTAACTTTACAGACTCAATTGGTTCCAACGTGTTCATATTATTTACATAAACACTAGAGGGGCCAGTTTCGGGCTGATGCCAACGTACAAATTTCCATCCATCTTCAATATGGCTTTTACAATTTTCTAGCAAATCCGCCAACGTATCACCCTGGGTATGGGGGTAGCAAATTACCTTATCTCTTACAGGACCTCCCAACAATTTGTACAACGGCATTTCTAAAGCCTTGGCTTTTATATCCCATAGTGCTATATCAATTGCACTGATTGCACAGGAATAAACTTTATCGGCAGGAAAAAAACCTCCTCGAAACATGTATTGCCATAATTTTTCGGTGCTGAAAGGATCCTCCCCTATCACGATTTCAGATAAATGTTCGATAGCTTTGCCAATCGCACCACCCCAATTTCGAATTCCTACTTCCCCTAATCCATAAATTTCTGAATCCGTTTCAACCTTTACAATGTAGTAGACTCTCCCGTCTTCATCAGCTATTGGGAAATTCTTTATTTGAGTCACTTTCATTCGACTACCTCGTTTTTTCAATTAGAGTCCTAATAAACATGCGTATACACATACGCAGTACATTATCTCAAGCTAAAATATGGGTCAATTAGGTATAGATATATTTGAAAATAATGCTAATATTTTTACGTGTTCACTTTATCCGCTCGAAAATTTCAATCAATCGTTGATATGGCTATGGCAGAACTGCCTGATGAATTAAAACCATGTCTTGAAGAAATGGATGTTGTTGTATCAGATATAGCTGAGAAATCTGACCTTCTCGGCACTGACCTCGATGACGAAATTGATCTATTAAGCCTTCTCGAAAGTATCCCGAAGTCATACACTTATCAACCTGATTCCGTACTTAGGGGACAACTAACCATTTTTAAAATGGCGTTTGAAAAAATTTGTGTAGATGAGGCAGAAGTATCGTCTCAAATAAAAATTACCCTATTAGAAGAATTAGGCTATCAGCCTAGCTTGTAATCAGATTGCTGCAATTTACAAAATTTCTGATGGTGTCAGTCCCTCAAAACTCTTGCATCTCCTACACGTCTCGTGATTTGTTGCTGATCTAG
>CAYMZR010000015.1:0-30117 GCA_964394975.1 uncultured Dehalococcoidia bacterium
TACGAAGACCTTATTGCATCTGCCAATAAGTCCATTCAAGTGGCTCAAACTGGAAAAGCACTACCTCCAGCTAGGCTTGGTATTAATATAGAGGGGCAAGAACAGCTTAGATTCGACACTATTGGGCTTAATATCTTCGCCATTGAAAAGGAAAAACGCCTAATACCTAATGGAGAAGGAGCTACATCCGAAACAGTTGTAAACAAATACGTCATAGCGATGCCAGCATCAGAAGATGGAACAAAGGGTGCGATTAGTGTAGAAAATGCTAATGCGAAAATTGGCTCAACCCCTACTATTAACTTTGAAATTAGTGAGGGTTACATCGATGAAGATATAGGGCTTTCAGGTGACGACCTTGAAAACGCCTACCCAAGCCAACATCAAGGTTCTGGAGCGCCAATTGTAAACATAGAGTTCAATGAAAGAGGCACCAAAGCCTTCGGTGAACTCACTACAGAAATTTATGCAAAACAACAATCATCCGGGGTAAGAGACCAGATAGCTATTATATTGGACGAGAAAGAATTGATCTCACCAGTGGTAAATTCTCCAATTACTGCGGGCACGGCAATAATACAAGGTGGCGATTTCACTTTGGAGCGGGTCAAAGACCTCTCTTTGCTTTTGGAATCTGGTCGTCTTCCAGTACCAATTGAATTGATTCAAGAAAGAGATGTTGATGCTATGCTAGGAGCTGATTCGCTTAGAAAAAGTGTTATAGCAGGAATAACTGGACTTGGTTTAGTCTTGCTGTTTATGGTCCTTTATTATCGCCTACCGGGCCTAATCGCATCATTCTCACTGATAATCTATGCCATGATCGTTCTAGCTATATTCAAAATGATCCCTGTAACACTTACATTATCAGGTGTGGCCGCTGCGATATTATCGATAGGAATGGCTGTTGATGCAAACATCCTAATTTTTGAGCGCATGAAAGATGAACTTCGAAATGGTCGTACTATGCTTTCAGCTATAAATATTGGTTTCAATAGGGCTTGGCCTGCGATAAGAGACGGAAATGTTTCAACATTGATTACATGCGCGATACTTTATTGGTTTTCGGATCAATTAGGCGCAACAATTGTCCAAGGTTTTGCTATCACATTAGCCATCGGAGTCGCTGTGAGTATGTTTACTGCAATAACTGTAAGCCGGACCTTTATGAGAGTAGTTGCCGTAACCCCTGCCTCCAAAGCCATTCGCTTATTCATGCCTACTGGTGCTGTCGAAATTAATAAACGTACAAATAACTGATGATTTGCCAGGAGACTTAATTTGAATTTTTCAGAAAGAAGGGCATGGTTTTTCCTATTTTCTTTCCTAGTTATCTTGCCCGGAATAGTTTTCTTGATATTAGCTCCAGGACTTAACCCAGGTATCGATTTTACGGGTGGGTCTAGCTTAACTGTGCAATTACCAGAATCTTCAGGTGCTACTCAAGAGTCAATTCGGTCACAACTGCAATCTGTTGGTTATCCAGAATCCACTGTACAAAATCTTGGTAATTCAATTATTGACGAGGAAAAACAGAACATCTTTTTTTTAAGAACCAAAACTCTTGATGAAACTCAGAAAGACGAATTAATTGACGGTTTAAATAAACAATTTGCCGCTGAAAAAACTAATACTTTGCTTAGTTTTGATTTGGTCTCAGCAGTGGTAGCACAGGAAACAGTAATAAATGCCTTTTGGGCAGTCTTGGCGGCCGCAATTGGCATATTTCTATATATATGGTGGGCTTTCAGAAAGGTACCCAGGCCATTTAGATACGGATTAGCTGCAATCGTAGCCTTATTGCATGACACATTAATTGTGGTCGGAATCTTTGCAATCTTAGGGTACTTTTTAGATACAGAAGTCAACACCATGTTCTTGATCGCACTACTAACAGTAATTGGGTACAGTGTGAACGACACAATTGTGGTTTTTGACAAGATCAGGGAGAACGTACTGATATATTCTAATAGGCCATTCCAAGATATCGTAAATCTCAGCATATCTGAGACGATAGGTAGATCTCTGAATACCAGCTTTACATTGCTAGTCACACTACTTGCACTTCTGCTGTTTGGTGGGTCCACTATACGGGAATTTCTATATGTGTTGATTATTGGGGTAGTCGCAGGCACCTATAGCTCAGTCGCCATAGCAACTCAAGTGTTGGTTTCGTGGGATCAAAAAACAATAGGGAAACTAATTTAAAATTCTTCAATGGATCTCAAGGAACCAAAACCAATCTGCCGGTGCTGGAACTAGTTTTCATAGAATGAAAAGCCTCAAGAACCTCCTGGAAAGAAAATTCTCCTCCCACCACGGGTACTAAATCACCAGAGTTTACCATTTGGACCGCCGATTTTATATGGGATTTACTCGCACCGGTAGAACCAATAATCATTCCATTTTTGAATAACAGGGATGAAGAATTAAAGGCAACATTCTTCTTGGACAATTCCCCCATCAACAAAACTCTACCTGCATAACTCAAACATTCAACGGAGCTTTCTAGAAATTTTGACCCAACAGGATTAAATACTACATTTGCTCCCTTATCGTCAGTTAAAGCCATTACCAGTTCTGACGGAGGAAGCCCCTGTTCCAGTAAAAACACAGAGGATATGCCATTTTGGGCAAATTCATCTAATTTACTAGGTGAGGAGGTAAAACCGATCACATTGCTTGAAATGTTTTGCATTATCTGCATGGCATGAATACCTAGACCCCCACCAGAACCAAATACGACGCACGTGTCATCTTCAGTCAATGAGGCTATTTCTAATAGCGCTTTTACATTGACCCCAATAGGACAAGACAAAAGAGCGCTCTGAACCAAATCCAGATCCCCCACTTTCACCAAGTTATGGCTTTTTAGCATCATATACTCGGCAAACCCGCCATCTATGCCATGGCCATATCCGAGACCAACTTCACACATATAGTCATTACCACCAATACACATTGAACATGTACCACAAGAAGATGTAAGAGTTGTGACAACTTTATCTCCGATACGAACGTCGGTTGCTTTTGTACCTACATCCACTACCGTACCCGAAATTTCATGGCCGAGTACGACATTCCTTTTGGTTCCCCTTTTTAGAGTTCCATCCATTACGGATATGTCATGATGACAAACGCCGGCCGCGGCAACCTTTACAATCACCCCTTCAGGCACCAAGGTAGGTTCAGGCAAATCTACAACCTGAAGTTCAGGATTTTCACCGGGTTCTTTTAATATCAAACTTTTCATTTTTTCAGATACTATTTCTCAGACTCGGCTATCTTGGACACCGATTCTATTGTGTCCCAGGTAGTCCTGTCTTTATCTATGGTTTCAGGGCTTTCTGCAGCAAAAGGAGTAGCATTTAGCATTCTATAAATTTCTGCGGCGCCTTTGTGAAAACTAGGCGTTATACCTAGGTGCTCGAATGTGGAGGCTATCTCTTCCATCTCTCCAATCCATCTGTGAGCATTTGCCGGTAGACGAGAAATTCCTTTTTCCATTGCAGCTAAATGGTATTTCTGACTGAATTCAAATTCTTTCCTAAGGTCATCAGTCAAACCCATCCGACTTGCCGCCGTCAACAATGCAACATGGAGCGTGCTGGTCCCTTTGGTTAAAGCGGCATAGCACATCTTAATGCCCGAAGCTTGCCCGACTCTATCTCCTATTGCTTTCACTATTATCCCTCTTCCGTCGAGCTCCGTCACTACTGACGCATCAGGCCCTGAAACATAAAATCGAGGAGTATCGCCTTTTGTAGGAGCGGTCCCTATTATTCCACCGTCAATGAATTTACCTCCCGCCTGGTTTATCACCTCAGACATTGCTACTGCTGATTGAGGCGATACCGCATTACAGTCAGTAAAGTAGGTAAGGCTTTTCCCAGATTCCAAATGAGGTGCGATTTCCCTTGCAAAATTCATAGCTTTCGATGGGACCATAATCGACAAAATAAGATCGGCCTGAGCCACCATGTCTTCCAAAGTAGCAACTTGCCTTAATCCTGCACTTTCCGCTAGATGCTTGGTTCTGGAGCTTCGCCCTTTTGTGCATGTAATCACATCCAAGCCACTTTCTGACAACACTTGTCCAACAGCATGCCCCATATCTCCTGGACTCATAATTGCTACAGTGTTTACCGTCATAACGGACTCTCCATCTAATGCATTCAATTTAATAAAAGCTATTTTAATGCCCTAATTATAGATAAATGTATTTATCTATCTCAGTCACAAACATTCAACCTACCAACCCCATGATAAACTGGAATAAATGGCCAACACAATTGCGGGGGTTAACATGATTCTTGGAGCACATGTATCCACTTCTGGAGGACTCAGTAAATCCATAGACAGGGCTCACGAGATTGGTGCGGAGGGCATACAAATATTTGCGTCATCCCCCAGGGCATGGAGATTTAATTTCCCCAAAGAAGAGGAAGTCCTACTTTTTAAGGAAAAGAGTCTGCAAACAGGGATTGGACCTTGCTACATACATGGCAGTTATCTAGTGAACATAGGTGGAGATGAAAGCCAACTCGGGAAATCGATCGAATCTCTCACAAATAATATGAAAGCCGCAGGTCAAATTGGCGCTGAAGGCGTTATTTTTCACGGGGGAAGTCATAAGGGTAAAGGTTTTGAGGCGGTACTTGGTCAAGCTGTTCAATGTCTCACTGAAGTTTTACAAAACTCCCCAAATGCCCCATGGTTGTGCATTGAGAACAGTGCAGGTATGGGGTCTCATATAGGGTCCTCTTTTGAGGAAATTGGGGCAATTATTAAAGCAGTTGACCATCCTAATCTGAAGGTTTGCCTAGACACTGAACACTGTTTTGCTGCCGGATACAACATTGCGTCGAAGGATTCTATAAATTCTGTGATGGATGAGTTTGATTCGAAAATAGGATTGGACCGACTGGTTGCAGTACACGCCAACGATGCAAAAGTGGAATTTGGTTCTGGGGTTGATAGGCATGAAAACATCGGTGAAGGTTACATCGGAATCGAAGGGTTCGAGGCTATTTTGGGAGAACCTTCATTTTCTGACGTTCCATTTTTCCTCGAAGTGCCAGGGTTTGAAGGAGATGGTCCTGATGAAGAAAATATGAACAGGTTGAAATCGATAAGATCCAAACTACTCAAAGATTAACCTAAATGTCTTCTTGCATTTCCAAATCAGATGCCAAACGATACAGAAATTTTCTAAAATCAGAAATCGAAGCGGCATCAATATATAAAATACTATCTAGATTTGAGACGGACCTGGAAAGATCCGAAATTTTTGAACAACTATCGCAATCCGAAATTAGGCATGCAAAACACTGGAACCAAAAGTTGGGCAATAATCCAACAAATATAATCCTCCAAACTAATACTCCCAAACTTATATATATAAGGCTAATTTGTTCTATATTTGGAACAAACAAGATGCTTCCTTGGTTAGCTCGAATAGAATCAAAAGAAATAGGTGCCTATATTGGAGAGATTGACGGTCAAGAACTCTTAGCGGATGAAAAAGACCACGCTCGAATACTTTCAAAAATGGCTCTTGGAAGTGGTAATTCTCAAATTATCACTGAATCCTGGCACAAACACGGCAATAGCGGCAGCGTGAGGGCAGCAGTCCTAGGTGTAAATGACGGTTTAGTCTCTAATTTTTGCCTGATGATGGGAGTAGCTGGTGGAACAGCTGGAAGTGACAGTCCAGATCTTATTGTGTTGGCAGGAATAGCTGCCTTAATCGCCGGCAGTTTGTCGATGGCCACCGGAGAATACATTTCAGTACGCTCGCAACGGGAAATATACGAGTATCAAATCGAAACAGAGCGGGCAGAACTGGAAAAGTGGCCTGAAGAAGAAAAGGAAGAATTAGTCCTTATATACAGGGCTAAAGGATTAGAAGAAGAACTTGCCAGAAAAGTAGCCTCTGCCGTTATGGCAAATCCAGCCAGTGCTCTTGACACTATGGCAAGAGAGGAACTAGGTCTCAATCCAGAGAATTTAGGATCTCCATGGAAAGCTTCAATATCCAGTTTGTTAGCTTTTTCTTTGGGAGCCGCAATACCAGTGATCCCAGTACTATTTTCCACGGGTAGCACTTCAATCACTATTAGTGCAATGTTTAGTTCTATTGCTTTGTTTGTGGTAGGTGGCCTAGTATCCATAGCTAGTGGCAAAAACATCCTATTTGGCGCTGCAAGAATGCTACTAGCAGGTGGCCTAGCAGCGATGTTTACATATGGAGTAGGTTATTTATTGGGTATTTCAATTTTATAAATATAAAATTAGCCTTTACCACACGGATTGATGGTAAAAGTAGATCAAAATTTGGGAGGACAAAAATGGTTTCAGAAAACTTGGGTAATATCTATAAAGAGCTCGGTGCGACTCCAATCATTAATGCGATAGGCAGCGTAACAATGCTAGGAGGCTCAACACCTATACCAGAAGTGAGGGAAGCAATGGCTCTGGCGGGAGATTCCTACATTCCCCTAATGGAATTAGAAGAAAAAGCTGGTGCTGCGGTAGCTGATATGGTGGGGGTTCCAGCAGCGTACATAACCTCTGGTGCTGGTTCAGCTTTGACTTTGGCTGCAGCTGCGGTCATGGCAGGAGAAAATGACAATCTGATCGAACAATTACCAGATACATCGGGAATGAAAAATGAGATCCTCATCCAAAAAAGACAAAGATATTGGTATGACAGATGTCTAGAGGCCTCAGGAGCTAAGTTGGTGGAATTCGGTTCTGATGAAGGCACTTCGGCCGATGACTTGCAAAATGCCATAAATGAAAAAACAGCTGCCGTACATTTTTACATGGTTGAGCAAGAACACGACCCTAAGGCGCTTTCTTTGGAAAAAACAATTCAAATCGCCCATGACAATGACTTGCCAGTGCTTGTAGATGCAGCTGGTCAAATATATCCTTTGGATCTATTTGGTAAATACGTCAAAATGGGCGCAGATTTTCAATGTATTGCAGCCAAGTATATGGGAGCCTCACAATCCACTGGGCTAGCTCTTGGTAGTGAAGATATGATTAGAAAAATATCCAAACAATCATTTGTGGGATATGAAGGAAGAAGAATTCGTGGAATAGGACGACCACATAAGGTGGATAGACAAGAAATGGTAGGTGTGGTTGCGGCGGTAAAGACTTGGATGACTATAAATCATGAAGAAAGATTGGCAGATATTGAAGATAGAAGTCAGAAATTTATTAATATCCTCTCAGACATGCCCGGCATAAATACAAAGATGATCGGTAACATAATCGGCCATCAACCTTTTGGTGTGGAATTAAGGATAGATGAAACTAAAACTGGAATGTCAGCGCCAAAATTAGTAGAAACGTTGAAGGAGGGTGACCCTCCTATATGGACAAGGGTTAGGGACGGCGACGATTACATAGCAATACACATGTTTGGACTTAAGGTTGGTGAAGAAGAAATTGTCGCGGAAAGGATCAAGGAGTTATTCATATAATCTTTTGTCGTCAAGGTGATGTCTTATTCCCTGTGATAAAATCTATAGGTTTCAAGTAAAACAGGATATGTGTTTTCAATCCCAAGCAGTGGTAATACAGGAGCTTTTCAGGTGAATAATCTGAACCTAAGTGTGAGCAAAAGAGAAGTTACAGGCAAAAAAGTATCCGAGCTTAGGAACAACGGCCTAACACCTGTCCATATGTACGGACCAGAAATAGAATCTAGTTCTCTCCAATGTGACACGGCAATTTTGGATCGTGTTATAACCGACGCTGGCACCAATATCCCGGTCACAATAAACGTAGAAAATGGCAATCAAGACAACCTTTGTTTTATACGAGAGGTCCAGTATCACCCTGTAACTAATAAAGTCTTACATGTAGATTTTATGAAGGTACAGGAAGATCGGCCAGTCCGGGCAGAAGTACCGGTTTCTGTGGATGGAACCTCTCCTGCTGTCAGAACAATGGGAGGAACTTTGCTTCAGCCCTTGCAAACCCTTACTGTTGAAGCGCTTCCACTCGAAATACCGAAAACCATTATCTTGCAAGCCGAATTGCTAATCGACTTTGAAACAAATCTTTACGTGAGCGATATACAACTGGGCGATAACGTCTCCATAATTAATGAAACTTCAGAAATGGTGGCTAGTGTTGTCGCGCCAAGAGTGGAAAGACTGGATTCGGAAATTGAGGAGGGTGAAGAATCGGAAACTGGAGCCGATACAGAGTCAGACGAGAACGGCGGAGAAGCAGAAGATAGTACAGAATAGTCGTTCTTAACGGTTGACTTAATAGCCTTCAAAAAGTTTTCCCCATCCGGTGGTCATGGCTTTATCGATTCGTTTTTTTCCTACGAACCTAAGCCAATATTCGTTGTGGTATAAATTGGAGGCAAAATAAGCCAACGGTGTTATTTTGGACCTCAATAATATGTTTTCTAAAGGTTTTAATCTACCCCAATAAATCATCTTTTGGCCTTTACTAGCCAGGGTATTGCCACTTTGAAATTTCCAATCTATATCGGATATGTCTTCACCGACGATATTTATGTCCGATAGTCTTCCACAGCCAAGACCATACTCATCAGCCATCCTAATGAAATCTATATCCATTGGGTCGTATCCCATCATTTTGGCCGCCACCGCATCGACGGCAACTTGATCGGCTCCCGCCAACAAAATATTTTTTTCATGCCACTGCATCGCCCTAGGACCTGGCCCGGATCCTGCAAAAGTACCATCAGTTAGAGCAAATATGCCAGGATGGATTTTTTTTTGAATTCTTAATAGGTCCACCAAGGTTTCATGAATTACCGAATGAGTCCAGTGTCTTTGAAAATTCAACAACCCGCCAAAAGCATTTTTCATGGCGCCCGTTATAGTGGTAAACACATGGGTTTTCATCGTAGGAAGGTGAACTATATTTTTGTCGATCAGGAATTTTGGTATATGAATACCATCAGGATAAATCTTATCTAATACTAAGAAATCCTCATCGAAATGCAATGGAATCCATTCAACATCTTCAAGATGTACACTTTCGAGCCCATGGTTTCTAGCCACTACGTCGTGTTTATTGTTGATTTCACCCTCTCTTGCATCTACCACAACGGTTCCATTATGGGTGGGAATCAAATCTTTAAAGCCATCTTCTTTTAAAGTATTTATAACACCATCTAATTGCCAAGGAGATGTGGAACAGGAAGGATAAAAATGTTGCCAAGATATATTGATCTTCAGCAGGGTAGAAATATCTTTAGAAAGATGTGACTCGTACCCAGAAAGTCGCATACACGACCCTATATCTGTAATTATCGTTTCCGGACTAGTTTTTATTACAGATACAGTGGGTCGAACGTTACCTGGTTTTATCACTCCATGACCCGATGCAGTATCAGTATGCGCTGCTTCAGGCAACATTTAGTTATCCAAGAAGTCTCTCAATTTTTTCGACCGATTTGGATGCCTCAGTTTGCGAAGAGCTTTTGCTTCTATTTGTCGAATTCTCTCCCTCGTAACTCCAAAATCCTTACCAACTTCTTCCAGTGTGCGGCTTCTTCCGTCTTCTAATCCAAATCGTAACTCCAACACCCTTGCCTCTCTATCATTTAGAGTGTCCAACACATCAATCACTTGCTCTCTAAGAAGCTGATAGGAGGCTGCTTCTACTGGGGCTAGAGCCGCTGTGTCAGGAATAAAGTCTCCTAAATGGCTATCCTCTTCTTCTCCGATTGGTGTCTCAAGGGATACTGGCTCTTGGGATATTTTCAGGATTTCTCTAACTTTGTCAGGAGCGATCTCCATTTCGCGTCCAATTTCTTCGCTAGTTGGCTCCCTGCCATACTCTTGAACCAACCTCCTGGTAACCCTAAGCAACTTGTTGATAGTTTCTACCATGTGTACTGGTATTCGGATCGTTCGGGCTTGGTCTGCAATAGCACGAGTTATAGCTTGTCTAATCCACCATGTCGCGTAAGTGCTGAATTTATAACCTTTACGGTAATCAAATTTTTCTACCGCCCTAATGAGCCCTATGTTCCCTTCTTGAATCAAGTCGAGAAGAGACATGCCCCTGCCAATATATTTCTTCGCAACACTTACTACCAACCTCAGATTAGCTTCGGATAGATGCTGTTGAGCATCGTCACCCCTCTGTTTAATACGTTCCAAATGCTGCCTAAGCAAAAGCTCATATGGTTGCATTTTATCTGTAAATGTATCGTCAGTTATTATCTCCCTTAGTTCGTCAAAGGTAGGGGTTCCATCAATGGTTTTAAAAATGTCATCGGGCAGTAACCTAGTGTTTATAGAAGCCTGTTTTATCATTTCCTTCAGTTCATCAGTATCTGGAGGGTCTTCGTCTTTCAACTCCGACAGGATTGCAGAAATCTGTTCGAGTAAATCGTCCTGAAATATTCCATCAATTGCTTCTCTTACATCTGGATTAGCCATTAAGTCCGGCAACGTACCATCAAATGCAACTTCCTTGGAAGTAAGAATAGCTTTTATTATGTCTTCACTGTCAACAACAGTTTTAAGCATATCCCGGACTATTTCTCTAGCCTTAGGAGCAACCTCTGTTTCAAATTCCAAATCATCTTCTTTGTTTTCAACAAACCGCTTACCCTCAAATTTGCGAGCAAGATCCCTCTCTTGCGGGGCTTTAAGAAGGTCTACCCTTCCAATCTCCCTTAGGTACATTCGAACAGGATCATCAATTATTTCTGTACTCCCAATCTCTTTTTCCCATTCCCGCGCGGCTTTAGCTTTTAAGTCTTCTAAAGATGGCGGTGCATCATCATCATCATCGTCTCGGTTGGTTCTAGCTGAAGTGCTATCCATCCCCAATTCAAGAACTGTGGAATCTTCGTCATCATCATCGTCATCATCCTCCTCTTCGACCAATTCTTCCTGCTCTTCCTCATCCGCCCTATAGCCATCTTCCTTTGATCGGCTCCCTCTCAAAGCCCCATCTATAAGATCTGCCTCGCCACCTACATGCTGAATTCCATCAGTAGTCATTCCCTTCTTCTCCTTTCGATGTGTTGATGAAGGTTAAAAGTTTTAATTGCTGACTTACATTCTATCAAAAATGCGATCCGAATCCTCTATGAATCGGAAGTGTAAGTTTCTAATATTTTTTTATCAAGATTTCCGAGTTCACTTTGCAGCTCGATAGAAGGTGGTGATTCAATATCCTGAGACTGAATCAAATCTGATCGGTACTGCTGCAACCTGCGCCTTTCTAGCCGCCTGGCACAACTATTGAAATCTATCAAAATGTCCGTTTTAGTAGACGGCACAATACTGTATTTCTGTATGTTGGAGAATCTTTCCTGCAATACCACATCTAGGGCTTCAAACAGTGACTCGTTTGAATCAAGTTCTACCCATTTAAGGTAAATCGCTTGATCTTCAGTCCGAATAAAACATTCTGGGGCAATTTGAGTTGCAACTTCTCTGAGTTCTGGCCTATTGAACATCAAAGACAGGGTATATTCATCAAGCTTATAACTATTTTCTTCCTGCTTAGAATTTTCAAATTTGATGTTTGTTTCAGTTAAGGCGTTTCTTGGTCCAGGTCTCCTGGGAACCTGCTTTAAAGCAGCCTGTACAGTTTCTGATGTCGCAGATAACTGATCTGCCAACATACCTACATATTTTTCCATATCAAAAGGGTCAAGCAACCGAAAAATTGGAGAAAGTGATTCCACCACACGACCTTTACCACCAAGACTATCTATATCAAACCTATCAGACACCACAGGAATTAGATACTCCATCAATGGTAAGGCGTTCATCACTACTTTTTCCCATTCAGAGCCATTCGTTCGTATAAATTCATCAGGATCTTTCCCTTCCGGTAATGACACAATATTTATCTTGGTAGGGTTTCCAGCAAATAGTGGATCCCGAGATCTCCTACTACTAGAATCTCCGAAAATTTGCCAAGCAGATTCCAAACTTCTTAATGTCGCCTCTTGACCTGCAACATCTTGATCCAATGCTAAAACAAAGGTTGTTGCAAGGTTCTTTAGTTGCCTAACTTGTTCAACCGTTAATGCGGTCCCCATACTTGCCACCACATTTTTATATCCATATTCATGGGCAGCGATGACATCCATATATCCTTCAACTATTACTCCTAGATCAGCATTTCTTATCGCCTCCCTAGCCATGTGAAATCCGTACAATGTGTTTCTTTTATCGAAAATAGTGGTAGCCGAAGTATTTATATATTTCGGCATTGAGTCATCCAATGAACGGGCTCCAAATCCGGCAGGTCTTCCCGTACGGTCAAATATTGGAAACATCAATCGCCCCCAGAAAAAATCCCTTGTGGTGCCATCATCTAGTCTGTTGATTAGCCCACACTCAATCGCCTTTTCAAGATCCACTTGGTGAAACAACAAATGAGATTTAAGAGAATCCCGACCACGGGGGCTGTAACCAAGCTCAAAATCCTCAATAGATCTTTGATTTACTCCTCTAGCCTCCAAATAATTTCTAGCTACAATCGCTTCATCAGACAAAAGAGCATCTTTATAAAATTCCACAGCAATTTTATTTATCTCAAAATAAGAATCTCTAGATTCGTTTCTTTGATAGCCTCTTAATTCAACTCCCGTACGGAGGGCCAGCATCTTTAAAGCATCAGAAAACTCCAAGTTTTCAGTTTTCATAACAAAGCTAAAAACATCTCCCCCTACCCCACAAGAACCAAAACATCTCCAAGATTGTCTTCCTGGGTCAACTATAAACGAGGGCGTTCTTTCGTTATGGAATGGACAATTAGCTTTATAGTTTCGCCCCGCACGTTGCAAACGAACCTTCTCGGACACGATTTCCACCACGTCTAATCTTGATTTAATTTCGTCTATTTCACTCATGCGACAAATTACTTGTTGATTCAGACCGCGAATATGAATACTCTGCAAAGGTTTGCAAAGGCTCTTTTATGCTATCAATATGCCAAGACATATGCTGTACATTTGAAAGCATATCAACAAAATCATCCCCTGTAGAATCCCACTGGTCTGACTCTTCTAAAAATCTATTGAGTATCTCTCCAAAAACTAATTGCGCCCCCCATAAATCTGCTATGTCGGTACAAAGTTTGGCAAGTTGATCATCATACTGATCCTCTAGGTCAATAGTTTTGAGCTTAACCAATATTCTATGGGCTAATCCAGAGTTTCTTCTTGCCTGCTCCAAATTGGGTTCAAACCTTAATGACATGCCATCCAACTCCTTCCAATTTAACTTTCGACCGCACCATAATGAGTTATGTAACTAACCCAAATTTCCCTCATAGCCTCCAGAACTACTTTTTGAGCATTTTCCGACATATCATTAATGTCTGAAAATATTTTCTTCCACATATTTTCCACCTCGTTTTTCCATGGAGCATATTCCAAACCATGTGGATCTCTCTGCATCGCCTCTAAGTGCTCTTGTATGTGATCGATTCTTTTAAAAACCAATCTCATTTTCAACCTATCAGTCGGACTCATTAATTCTGTCATTTTGAGGATTATAGCAACAGATTCTAATTTAACTTCAGAAAAACTTGGCCAATCCCAGGTGATAATGATTCTGCCGCTCGGATTGCATAACCATCTGTCATACCAGAAATGTAATCAGCGATGGAATGTTCTTTCGATTCTCCCAATTCTAAAATTTCTCTGGGAATAAGATCGTGATTAGCATCTAACGATTCATAAAGAAGATTAATAATGGATCGCGCTGCCCTGCCCTCTGTGCCCGAATCTACCGGTAGATAAACTCTATCAAACATGAATTCGCGAAGACGATTCGTTACATCTCTCATAGTTTCGCTCATAGAGATGGTAGGCAATTCCATAGAATAATTTTCATCCAATAACTTAGAAGAGGTACTTACTATATCCATGACCAGATTATTTATACGCTGCGAGTGCCTATCTCCCATAGCTTCCTTTACATCTTCAGGGAGATCTTCTTCATTGAGAACCCCCGCTCTAAAAGCATCCCCTAAATCATGATTTAGGTACGCAATAGCATCAGAAATCCTTATTATCTGGGCCTCAAGTCCTAAACCCTTCACCAGATCCGACGACATAAAATCTCCCTTCGGTTTGGAGTGATGAAGCATTCCTTCTCTAACCTCTTCTGTAAGATTCAATCCAAGACCATTTTTTTCCAATTTTTCAACCAGTCGAACACCCTGAATATTATGACGAAATCCTAACGGGCTTAATTTACCTAATTCATCTTCTCCAATGTGGCCAAAAGGTGTGTGACCCATGTCGTGACCCAATCCGATAGCCTCAGTTAAATCTTCATTAAGATTCAAAGCTCTGGATATGGTTCTCGCGATCTGGGAAACCTCCAATGTGTGGGTCAATCTCGTGACAAAATGGTCGCCCACCGGAGCTATAAACACTTGAGTTTTATGCTTCATCCTGCGAAAGGCCTTACAATGAAGTATCCGATCTCGATCCCTTTGAAATTCAGTTCTTAGTGGACTGGGGTCTTCTTCCACCTTTCTTCCACGAGAATCTCTGGAACGGCTCGCAAAACGGTTTAATCTTTCCTCTTTTTCCTCTAGTCGAGATCTAAAACTATGGGATATCAATTTATCCTCCACTCTAATTCAGTCACATGGAATCAAAATTTTTTACCACCGCTTGCGGAGCTTCTCCCTTTCTTATTCTTTCCATGTTTTCAAACCCGAAATTAGCCCGTCTGGCCCACGTATCCCATGTTGTGCCAGCCATATGAGGAGTAGCTACCACATTATCCATTTTCAACAATGGATTATCAGGGGAAACAGGTTCTTTTTCAAAAACATCCAACCCAGCAGCTGCAATAACTCCGTTTTCCAAAGCACTAATTAAAGCTTCCTCGTCCACTACTGGTCCCCTTGAAGTATTTATTAAAACGGCTGTCGGCTTCATCAGTGAAAGAGTATCCGAATTAACTATATGCCTCGTATCATTCGTAAGAGGAGTATGGCAGGAAATTATGTCGGAGGTGGTAAAAAGCTCTTCCAAAGACACATAGGTAACATTGAGTTCCGCAGCTGTCCTTTCGTCCAGAGGATATAGATCAAAGTACTGCACTTGAGCATCAAACCCCTGAACCCTCTTAGCAACCTTTCGGCCTATGTTGCCTATACCTAAGATGCCTACCTTCTTATCTGCCATTTCAAATGTATTTTGACCAGTTATGGGTTCCGCCCAACGGCCTTCTCTGGTCGAACTGTCGCTTGCCAAAAGTTGTTTATATATCGCAAGCATTAAAAGAACAGCCTGATCCGCAACCGCCCACGAATTGGCACCACCATTATTAGCGCAAGGAATTTCAAGTTCTGATAGTAAATCAAGGTTCATACGATCGTATCCAGCTGCCAAAAGCTGTACGAGCCGACACTTTTCTAGAGATTTTATAACTTCATCCGAAGGATCTTGCCCGTAGCACAACAAAAAATCAGCGTCCCGAACTTCATCGATGCGCTGTTCTTCTGTGGAGGTTTTATCAAGTACCACAATTTCATAATCAGGCGGGCAATATGACACGACTTCATCTATCAATGCCTCTTTTAGCCCTGTTAAAAAAACTACCTTTGTTGAAGCCATATTATTTCCCTCGAATTAATCTAATCAGCCACCATATCTTTGACGGAGTATATCTTTTAGTTTTTCTGGCGAAAAATCCTGCGCTTTGCAAACATCTATAATCTCCTTTTCTCCCGCCTCCACTTTAGCGATGGCTGTAGGCAAATCTTTCACAATATCTTTTGGAATACTAATTACACCATGCTTGTCTCCAAGCAGAAGATCTCCTGGGTTCACAGTAACTCCTCCAACCGTAACGGGTATATTCGCCTCAACCAAATGTACATTTGCTCTTGAAACCAGAGCAGTCGTCGCAAAGGCATTGAACCCCCATTCCTGCATTTCATCCAAATCCCTCACCCCCCCATCAGTAACCACACCCACACAATCTAGGGAGCTAAATATTGCACTTTGTACCTCCCCCCAGAATGATCCGATAACATTTGGGTGATCCAAATCTTTCATCACCATGACTCTAGGACCAGGAATTTTCAGTATCTCATCAACCATTTGGACTCTAGAATAATTCATGTTTTCGGAAGGAGGAGTCGATGCTTTAATTACTGCTGTCACAGCGAATCCAGCCATAGTACCCATATCTGGGAACATGCTTTTTATATTTGGGGTCATGAATCCTTCTGTTCTAGATCGGATATTAAAACCTTCAATAGCATTAGAAACGGCGCAAGTTTGCATATCGGCAACGGAATCAAATTCACTTTGCGTTAATTCAGACACTTTTCAACTCCCGTTTTTCGGATCATTTCTTAAATTTTAAAGGGTGAAAACACACCCGAATGATAACAGACAACCATAAACATTAGTTAATTAAAAAAACTACCTAAAACAACGCCTCCATTCCATGAAAACTTCAATATTGACCAAGTGGCATCTAAGTCTATAATTGGGTTGTGATTAGAGCAGATAGAACGCCGGCTAGAAAACAATAATTCAGTTCTGTTTTTGTAAATCAAAACATAGACAAGGAGACGTAAAAATGGCACGAGGTGAAATAGGTTTTGTTGGATTAGGAATAATGGGAAAACCCATGGTAAGAAACTTGATAAAAGCAGATTATGCTGTAACTGTTTACGACATAGTTGCTGAGGCGGTTGAGGAAATGGCAACTGAAGGTGCAAGCCCAGCCTCATCTGCAGCGGAAGTCGCGTCAAAAAATTCGATTGTGATAACTATGGTGCCAGACTCTCCTCAATCCGAAGCTGCAATTCTTGGTCCAGGTGGAGTATTAGAAGGTGCCTCAGAAGGAGATACTGTAATAGATATGAGCTCCATTGCCCCCGCATCTTCGAAAAAGATAGGCGAATCATGTGACGCCGCCGGGGTGAATTTTTTGGATGCCCCTGTGAGTGGTGGAGAAACTGGTGCCATTGAAGGCACACTGGCCGTGATGGTAGGGGGAGACAAAGAAGTCTTCGAAAAAAATTATGACATGCTAACAGCGATGTCAGGCAGCATTGTTCTCTGCGGAGGGTATGGTGCAGGAAACACTACAAAACTCGCAAACCAAATCATAGTAGCTGGAAATATAGCTGCTCTGGGAGAAGCTCTGGTCCTCGCTAAAAAGTCTGGAATAGATCCAAAAGTTGTGTTTGAAGCCATAAAAGGTGGTTTAGCAGGCAGTACAGTAATGAACACCAAAGGCCCAATGATGTTAGAGGGGAATTTCGACCCGGGCTTTCGAATAGTTCTTCATCAGAAAGATCTGCATAACGCAATATTGACCGGAAAAGATGTCGGAGTACCTTTAATGGTGACAGGGATGGTACAGCAGATCTTAGGGTCTTTAATAAACGACGGAAAAGGCAACGCTGACCACTCAGCCATCGCTAATTTTATGGAAGATATGGCAGGTGTGACCATAGCAGACTAATAGATTTTCATATTTCTAAAATTCTCAAAAGGAGCCATATAGGATGTCCGGCAGAAATATACCGTCAAAGTCAGAGGTGGATTCTTATCTTAAGGATACTAATTGGGGTAGGTGGGGCGATAAAAGTTCTGCCGGAGCCATAAATTTAATAACCAGAGAAAAACGTCTTGAGGCAATTTCACTTGTTAGAAATGGCCGGTCGATATCACTTAGTAGACCTTTACCCGTTACCCCTGCAGGTGACAACCCAAGACCTGCACAACACTATATGCATAAAGAAGAAAGACCTTTCAACGGCGGAGCTGCCATGGATTACTACGGCGTTTTCTACCATGGGACAGCCACCACACATATAGATGCTTTATGCCATGTATGGAATAAAGACGGGATGTGGGAAGGCAAAACCCACGACGACGTAATCAAATTTGGCGGTGCGACTTATGGGACGGTGGATGAGTGGAAAGAAGGTATTTTAACTCGTGGGATCCTTTTGGATGTACCCAAACATAGAAGAAAACCCTACGTTACCTTGGGCGAGCCAGTACATGGCTGGGAATTGGAGGACATAGCTAAAGAGCAAGGAATCGAAATCAGGCCAGGCGACGCAGTCTTTGTTTACAGCGGGCGTGATAAATATGCCTCAGATAATGGCGGCAGATGGGGCACTCCGGAAGGAAGACCAGGGCTACACGCCTCATGCCTACCATTTGTCAAAAACAATGATATTTCGATACTCGGTTGGGATATGATGGATGCCTCCCCTAACGAATATGAGGTTCCTTGGACGGTACACGGTGTTATTTTTGCATATGGCGTCGCATTGGTGGACAACGCTTTCCTGGAACCACTTTCCGAAGCATGTGCAGAAGAAGAGAGTTATGAATTCATGCTAACTATCAACCCCTTGTACGTACAAGGCGGTACCGGATCTCCTGCGAATCCTATAGCAGTTTTCTAATTCTTAACCGATCAATGAATGCTGAGACAGGGTCATGGATTAATTGATTCAACCGACCCTTTATGCAGCAGTCTTACTTTTTGGATTTTGGGTTTTTACCATTTTTTGATGGTTTCGACTTAATATCTTTGGGATTCTCTTCCTCATCTTCTATTTCAAAGTCACCCACGCAGGCAATTGACGACACTGAGTCACCTTCCCTAGGTTTAAATATCGTTACTCCTTGAGTGATTCTTCCTGTGAGACTCCTTATTTCACTCAAATCTGTTCTCATAACCTGAGCATTCTCCGAAACCAAGTACACTTCATTAGTTTCGTCTACTATTTGAGCGTCTGCTATTAACCCGGTATTTTTCGTTAATTTAAAAGCCCGCAGCCCCAACCCGCCGCGCCCTTGCCGTCTATATTCACTAAGAGGATTTACTTTACCTCGCCCTAATTTACTCACGACCAACAACTTGCTTTCATCATTTCCAACATCCATTGAGACCACCCTATCTCCTGTTCTAAGTGACATTCCCTTCACACCTCCAGCGGTCCGACGACGCACTGGTAAGTCATCAACGGAGAATCTTATTCCCATCCCTTGCTCAGATATGAAAATTATGTCATCCCCTGATTTAGCTAACTTTACAGAAACAAGCTCATCATCACCTTTTAGGTTCATAATTATTAAACCAGAAGGACGAACGTGTTCTACGTCGTCCAAATTAATCCGCTTTACCCTACCCTGCTTGGTTCCTAATACTAAGTATTCATATTCTTCGTACTGTTTCCTACCAACACTTATCAAAGCACTTATGCTTTCTGTGTCCCATACATTTATTATGTTGGCTACCGGCACACCTCTGGTATTCCTACTTTGGTCAGCTCTTAATTCATAACCTATTTTGGATAAAACACGTCCCTTATTTGTGAAAAACATTAACTTATCATGGCTATCTACAACCATTAATTCCTTCACCGGATCATCCTCTCTGGTATTCATTCCTGAAACACCCCTACCACCTCTGTGTTGACGCCTGAACGTATTGGATTGGATGCGTTTTAAATATCCACCTTGGCTTAAAGTAATAACAATCTGTTCATGGGCTTCTAACTCCTCACGGCTGAGATCATATGCATCATGACTGATAGAGGTCCTCCTCTTATCACCATGTTTACTTTTAACTTCCTCAGTTTCCTCTTTAACAACGCCTAATATCTTACTTTCATCACCTAGAAGCTCCTGAAGCCCTCTAATTGTCTCTTGAAGTTCTTGGTATTCCTGCTCTAATTTTTCTCTCTCCAGAGCAGCCAAACGCCTTAACTGCATATCCAAAATGGCTTGTGCCTGAGGTTGATCTAAATCGAAAGTTGACATTAATCCAGTTCTGGCGTTCTCTACATCCTGAGAACTACGGATAAGCTTAATGACTTCATCGAGATTACTTAATGCAATACGGAGCCCCGCCAAAATGTGTGCTCTCTCCTCAGCCTTTCTTAACTCAAATTCAGACCTTCTCCTAACTACTTGCTGCCTAAATTTTATGTATTGCTGTAACGCTATTTTAAGGGTTATAACTCTAGGTATATCATCAATGAGGGCTAGCATGTTAGCTGAAAATGAAGACTGAAGTGCGGTTTGTTTATACAAATTATTTAGCACTACTTGAGGTTGCACTCCACCTCTGAGTTCAATCACGATTCGCATACCGTCTCGGTCCGATTCATCCCGTACCTCCGAAACACCTTCGACTTTGCGATTTTTCGTTAATGTTGCTATTTTTTCAACTAGCGCGGCTTTGTTAACCTGATAGGGGAGCTCAGTCACAACTATTTGCATTCTACTTGCATTCCTAGGCATCTCTTCAACTTCCGCAACAGCCCTAACAACGATTTGACCCTTCCCAGTTGTGTAGGCTTCCCTTACACCACTAGTGCCCATTATGGTCCCCCCTGTAGGGAAATCCGGTGCTCTTACATACTTCATAAGGTCTTCTGATGTGGCATCAGGGTTATCAATTAGAGCATTAACCGCATTGCAAACCTCTCGCAAGTTATGAGGAGGTATATTAGTGGCCATACCTACGGCAATACCGGAAGCACCATTGACTAAAAGGTTTGGCAACCTAGCTGGGAGAACAACGGGTTCTCTTAAGGTATCGTCAAAATTCAATGACCAATCAACTGTTTCCTGATCAAGGTTAGCCAGCATGACTTCCGACACAGGACTCAATCGAGCCTCTGTGTATCGCATAGCAGCAGGAGGATCATTATCAATGCTGCCAAAATTACCTTGTCCGTCGACTAAAGGCATCCTAACAGTGAAATCCTGGGCTAACCTAACCATAGCCTCATAAACAGCCAAGTCACCATGGGGATGCCATTTGCCTAAGACTTCACCCACTAATCTGGCACTTTTTTTGTAACCCGATCCAGGTCTCATTCCTAAGTCCTGCATCGCGTACAAAATGCGTCGTTGCACAGGTTTCAAACCGTCCCTTACATCAGGCAAAGCCCTTGAGACAATCACACTCATTGCGTAATCGAGATAAGAACTTCTCATCTCTTCAACTATTGAGGTGGTTTTTATAAATCCAAATTCAGATTTACTAGATGTCATGATCTTTTACTCCAATCAAAAAAGAATTACATGGACAGATATATAACTAGGTTTTAGTCCCTGCAAAACGGTAAGCTTGCAAGGGAAAATATCGTAATTCCCGATAGTCACAATTATAGCACAAAAAGTAGTGGTTTTGTGACTATTAAACCCCTCTATGTTGTGGATGAGGCCTTGAATACTAAAGTTTCAAACAATTTATCGAAATGTGGAGGTATTTCCCCTCTCCTTTCGGGATGAAATTGCACACCCAAAACCCAGTGGTGATTCGGACTTTCAAGCCCCTCTATTACCCCATCTTCCATTGACCAGGCAGATGCCATCAGATTATCAGACTTTTGAGCTTCACCTATACCCTGATGGTGCCGATGATTAACACGAACAAAGCCTCCAGAACCTACAGTAGCCGATAATTTGCATCCTGGAGAAAGGAAAATTCTATGGTAACTAGAAACACGCTCCTTTCCCTCCATTTCTTCACTATTGTGACCATCAATATTTTGAATTAATGATCCACCCATCGAAACATTTAATACCTGCATTCCCCTGCATATTGCCAAGATTGGTAAATCCGCCTTAAGAGCAGATTCCAATATAGTCAATTCCATATCGTCTAAATCCTCGTTATACCAGGAACCAGAGTTAGGATCAGCAGCTTCGGAGTAATGCTTGGGGTGCACGTCGGCTCCCCCTGCTAACATAATCCCATCAATAGTATCGATCACTTCCGAGATTCCGTTAAAATTCGATGGGGTGATGAGCTTCACCGAGGCTCCAAATTTTTCTAGCATGGCCGCATACGGTATAGATCTTTCAGAATCTGAGCACGTGAGGCCTATTATAGGAGCGTTATATTCTTTCATCCAAGAGCTCCGTCAGGATAAATTATGATAATCAGGGGTTCTCTTTTCTCTAAAAGAAGTAAGAAATTCCTTATGAGCCGCGGTTTGTTGTGATTGACTGAAAAATCTGCTCTCAATATCCATAACTTGATCTATATCATCGTTATGTTGATGATCTATCATCATTCGCTTAATCTGGCTTAATTGCCATTCTGGATTAAAGGCGACCGAAGCAGCCACCTCAACAGCTTTGTCAAGTAACTGCTCATCAGGGAATACATGATTTACTAATCCAGACTCCAAGGCTTCATCAGCTTCAATGAATCTACCTGTAAGCATAAATTCCATGGCTTTGGACATGCCGACGGTTTGACTTAAAAGGGTGGTACTACCAAATTCAGGAGTGAGACCTATATAGGCGAATCGAAAGGAAAGTTTGGCACTTTCCGACATTAATCTGATGTCACACCCAAGTGGAAGAGTTATACCCATCCCTATAGCATAGCCATTGATAGCGCAAATAGTAGGTTTTGATTCTTTCATGAATACGGGCCATTTTGGAAAATCTGCGGTCTCACCATCTGCTTTTTTTGATTCACCTCGGGCGGTAGCCTCAAAATTGCTGACATCTGCACCCGCCGAAAAAGCCCTACCTGCTCCTGTAATAACTATGGATCCAACAGTAGCATCATTATTAAAATCTCTAATTTGCAACCTCAACTCCCTATTGAGGTCATCATTGAACGCATTTAAAAAATCCGGCCTATTTAAAGTTATGATCCCCACCCTACCAGTTTGTTCAACCAATATAGATTCATATCCCATGCTAAATCCCCTCTTAATGTTTACCTGCCGTCAAGTTATCATAGCTCTAGATAGCTAACAACATAAAAACGATGCTAAAGCACTAACTCGGAACAAAATCATGAAAATTACTGATGTGAGAGCGGTATATCCTAACTACAAAAACGTCGTGCCTTCTTGGCGCACTCACTTTTGGCAAATAGTTGTTCGAGTAGAAACCGATCAAGGTATCCTTGGTTTCGGATATGGAGGTGGTGGAGTAGCTGCTGTTGAGGTGGTAAATAGACATTTTAGGGAACTTCTTTTGGGAACAGAAATTAGTGACACCAAAGACATTACTAAAGCTTGGGACTTACTATATTCAGCTTCACTTCCCTACGGAAGAAAAGGCATTGCAATAATGGCCCTGAGTGGAGTGGACCTTGCCTTATGGGATCTTCTTGGGAAAGCAGAAACCTCTCCAGTCTACGAATTAATAGGAACCCGAAACAAAGACTCTGTTAGAAGTTACGCAACTGGTACAGATGTTGAATGGTACGCAGAACTAGGATTTACTGCTCATAAATTCCCACACAGATGGACATCCGAAAAAGATATTTCCACTGCTGTTTCTACTGCGAGTCATGCTAGGAATATACTGGATCAAGAAGCATTGATAATGATAGACACATACATGTCATGGAGTTTCCAAACTACCCTACAAATGTCGGAATC
The DNA here is from genome assembly GCA_964394975.1 of uncultured Dehalococcoidia bacterium. GTDB lineage: Bacteria > Chloroflexota > Dehalococcoidia > Lucifugimonadales > UBA826 > UBA11996. The sequence continues at coordinate 23,413 of CAYMZR010000015.1, forward strand.
TTTAAAGGATTTTAATATTTATTGGTTTGAAGATGTCATTAACCCTGACGCCCTTGATGCTCAGTCTGAACTAAGAGAGTTAGTAGCTCCAACCTTGATTGCCGGTGGCGAGCATGAATTCACTGAATACGGCTATCAAGAAATCGCCCGAACTTCAGCTTTAGGCCTTTGGCAGCCTGACATTACCTGGTGTGGAGGTATAACATCCGGTATTCGCATAGTGGAAATGGCTCATTCCCTTGGGATACCGGTGGCCCCACATAGAGGAGGAGAAGTTTGGGGCCTTCATCTTATTGTATCTTCAAATTGCGAAAACTTGGCGGAAGTACTTCCTGGAACAAGGAACGGCAACAAAGACGAACTATGGGTGGGGGAACCTGTAGCTGCAAACGGTTATATTGCCCCAACAGAGGACCCTGGATTTGGGGTTGAAGTGAATGAAATACTTCTATAGAAGAAAGGCAGGAAGTCTGTCACTTCCCATATCCAGAAGAATCAATCAAACCCTTTATATATCCATAAGTGTAGGCAAATCCCACCATTTTTGAGTTTTCACCGGCCATATGGGGAACATGGTCAGGCATTAGCATGTATGGATAACCTAGCTCTCCATACAAATCGACACACTTTTTCATATCGACATCGCCATCATCAATGTACGTTTCTATGAAATCAAGAAATCCGCCTTTGATATTCCTAAAATGTACATTAAATATTTTTTTTCGCTCTCCAAAATACCTGATAACGTCGAAAATCTGCTCCGATGGATTCTCCAACATTTCTGTTACTGTTCCTTGGCAAAAATTCAGTCCATGATAATCACTAGGATGTAAGTTAATGAACTTCTTTAATCCATCAACACTACCTAAAACCCTATCTACCCCTCTAAAACCTTCCGGCCTAGGCATACCCGGGTCGTGGGGGTGTAGAGCCATACGAATTTTGTACTCATCAGCTATCGGCACTACAGATTGTACAAAATAATTTATTCTTTCCCACATCATGTCTTCAGTGGTAGAGCCAGACAGAGTCAATGGAGGCTCTTGCATAGCAGTGTGATATCGAAATGCTCTAGTAGTGGACCCTCCTCTCCATTTTTCATCCTCGGTGCTTACCACACCCAAAAGGGTCAAATTATATTTGACCGCAGGAATCCCTGCCAAAGAACAGTTTTTAATAATGTTTTGAATCAGCTCTATTTCTCTATCTCTGTCGGGAGATTTCCCTAACATAATATTAGGGTTTTCCGCATTAGATATCTCATGTGAATTAAGCGGCAACGGGATGAAATCAAGCTTTAACCCAAAGGATTCTACGTGTTCTCTATATGCTGTTAGCAATTGTTCAGTCCAATCCTTCGGGTCCCCTGGGGGAAATCCGCATATATGATTTACCCCGAGTTGAGAAAATACCCTATAGTCATCATCATTTCTAGCTTTAATCTGTGTTCCGACATGCATTCAATTCACCAATCACTTTAATACGTCTATTTTATGATCCTCTATATAATCCCAATCAATTTGGTACCCTAATCCTGCAGAATCGGTTGCCGTTATAACTCCTTTTTCATCAGGCAAAACATCGTTCATTAAACCAAATTGATGTGCTTCGGTGGGCATCCAATATTCGTAGTAAGCACAATTCCTCACTGAGTAAATAACATGTAAATTGGCTATATTCATCAATGAGTTGCCAGCTGTTCCAATCTCGCAGTTATACCCAAATCCCTCTGCCATGGAACATAATTTCTTAAGGCCAGTTATCCCTAATTTGGATGCGGATCCTCTTATTAAACGGTTGGATCTCGTTCGAATTGCGTTAGCACCCCAATAAAACTGATTGTCAGACTGGTCACTCATACATATTGGAACCTTTAATCTTCGGCTCAATTCACTGATTGAGTCCAAATCGAAATGTGAAACAGGATCTTCATACCAGTAAAATCCGTTTTCGTCCAAAGCTTGTCCTATATCCAATGCTTTTCTGTAATCATATCCGCAATTTGGGTCGAGCATAAGATCTATTTCAGGCCCTACCTTATCTCTAACCATACCCACCATTCTTACGACTTCATCCGTGTCCATTACACCAGGATGAATTTTATATGCCTTGAATCCTCTATCAATAATTTCTTCCGCCTCACTCACATACCCTGTAGAGTCTAAGTGCCGAGGTGGATAGGTGGCATAAGCACTTATTTCATCTCTTTGGTTCCCAAGAAGATCATGAATAGGTAGTCCTGCCTGTTTACCAGCTGCGTCCCACAGTGCAATATCAACCGGAGCCCATGCTGACATCTTCATTCCTCTGCGAGCAGCCAGTATTTGCAACCTACTCCATAACCACTCTCTTTTAGAAACCTCCACTCCCAACAATTCTGGTTTTAGAACCCCCAAAATAGGCTCATATAGAGCCTTCGAGCCTTTCCTAAACTCACCGAGGAAACAATTTCCTTCAACCCCTTCATTTGTGAAAATCCGTAGTACTCCTTGCTGAACAGTGCCAGAAAACCTACCAAGATCGGAGTCTAATCCTGTATCGGGCAACTCTCTTTCAACAACTTCAATCGTTATATCTGAAATTTTCATTCGACTCTCCTAAAAAAAGACTTCAATGACCGATTATATAAGAATTCGCAGTGTTAGAATTTCATGATGGAATTGTTAAAAAGGGCGGCATCTTGGACGCCTAAAACCACTATCTACTATGGCTGGATAGTTATAGCAGTAGGAGCCTTGGGTACTTATGCCTCTTCTGGGTCAGCGCAAGTGACCCTTGCAGGAATACAGACTCTTATTTTTGAAGACACCGGCTGGGACCGAAGCGTAATAGCACTTGGAATAACTATAGGGACTTGGGTTGCAGGACTTCTGACACCTGTATTCGGGAAAATAGCAGATACTCGTGGCCCTCGGTTAGCTATGCCATTAACCTCCCTAATAGTCGGCGTATGTTTTTACTGGATTGGAGGCATGTCTGCTATTTGGCACTTCTATGCCGCATACATCATTGCTAGAGGATTAGGAAATCCTGTTCTTATTGGAGTTATGCCCCGTACAGTGGCAGTAAATTTTTTTGATAGGAAAAGAAATTTAGCCTTGGGTTTAGTCTCAATGGCAAGACCGTGTTTTGGCGCCATAAATGTGCAACTAATCACCCTTATAAGCACTTGGTCCAGTTGGCGCACGGCCTACAAATTACTTGGAATATATTCCATTTTACTGACCGTACCTTTATTACTTTTTATCCGAAAAGATCCGGAATCAATTGGGCTATTGCCAGATGGAGAAGAAACCAAATTATCGAGTCAAGAATCAGTTATCAAGTCTAAAGCAGTTGCCGATACGGACAAATGTATTTGGTCTGCAGGAGACGCTGCCAAAACTTTAACATTATGGGCGATAGTATCAGCAGAATTTTTGATAATACTTACATCAGGTACCATAGGATTCCAATTAGTACCTTACTTACATGAATCTGGTTTATCTATCTCTATGGCAGCCTTAGCCTGGACCTTGAGCACCCTTCTAAACGCATTTTCTAATCCAATATGGGGATTCTTATCAGACATGTATTCTCCTAGGAAATTAGTGTTAGGTGCAATGCCGATTTGCCTAGGTGTTACATCAATTTTTCTTCTTATAGATGGAGGTTATCCCGGCTTTATATGTGTGGTTATATGGGGTGCCGCTACCGGTGGTCTTAATGTCCTAGGAGGCATGCTCATTGCAAATTATTTCGGGAGGCATTCATTTGGATCAATATCAGGAATCATGGGACCATTTCAGATCATTGGACTCGGATTAGGGCCTATAATAGGCGCAATCATGTACGATGCCACAGGTGGTTACATGTACCTATTTGCATTTGCAATCATGACATACCTCGCAGCAACCATACTTTTTTTCTTCGCAAGGCCTCCCGTGTTAAAAATATTTCGATCTGTAGAAAACCCGTGATATGAAAGTTTTTAAGGTTTATCTTTACACTTTAATGCTTTTGCTACTTTTACTAAGTATTTCTTGCAGTCAAGAGGTAGGTTCTGCTACAAATCTTTCTACCGAATCTAATTCTGCAAATATTCGCATTGCCTTGGCTGTCAGTGATCTAAGTATAGGGACACACAGATTAGCCTTTGGAATTATTGAACCTGGAATCGGACCTATTAAAAATGATGACGTTAAGCTTGAGACCTATTTTCTCCAAGATGAAAAAAACCCCTTGTTACAAGAAACCCTTGTGGCTGAATTTCAGGAGTGGCCTGGCGGAAATAAAGGGGTTTATACAAGTATGGCTACATTTAACAAGGCAGGTAAATGGGGAATCGGGGTCTCTTTTGAAGCATCTAATGGCCTTATAAAGCGAACTTCTTCGGTTATAGAAGTGACTGAGAAAAGTCTGGCTCCATTAGTTGGGGACAAAGCATACCCGTCAAAAAACATTACTACCGCTATTACTAACAATATGGATGAACTAACAACAGACCCAAACCCCTATTCTCCGTTATACGAATATTCTATAGAAGAATCTATAAATGAAAGGATGTTTTCCCTTATTCTTTTTGCATCGCCTGCATTTTGCACTACTGGAACATGTGGCCCACAAATGGATATTGTAAAAAACCTGCATTCAGATTTTTCCAAAGAAGTGATGTTTATACATGTTGAAATTTATGACAATCCTGCAGACATAAAAGGGGATATATCCAATGCCAGTGTTGTGCAAGCGGTTAAAGAATGGAATTTACCCAGTGAACCGTGGGTATTCTTAGTGGATGAGAACGGAATTGTAAGGCAAAGATTTGAGGGCTTAGCTACTTATCAGGAAATCGAGTCTTCCCTCATTCAAAATAATTTCATTACCGGAAAGTAATGATATGATTAATTTTGAAGGCCGGCCCTTAGCGGGACCGGTCATTTGTTGTTAATTAAGTTCTAATCAGTATATGAATCTTATAGAGATTACAGAGATTTTGAATTCAGATAGCAATTATGGCCAATTGTTGTCGGAAGTCAGAAAAGGTAAATCTGGAACACGAGTTCAGATTATAGATGAGGCTGTGCCTTTTCTCACAGCATCAATATGGAAAACATTGCAACTACCTATCCTAATTGTTTGCCCAACTCCAGAACATTCAAGACGTCTATATGAGCACCTATCGGCCTGGCTGGAGAATGAAACTCAGCCGTTAAGATTCGGTGAAAGTGAAATATTGCCATTCGAAAGATTGACAGAAGATCTCTCAACCGCACAAGAAAGACTTCGAACCCTAAATCATCTTTTTAAAAACAAATCTCAACCATCAGTTATAGTAACTTCAGCGTCAGCTCTTTCCCAGAAAACGATTTCAACTGAATCGTTTGAGGAAAATTGTTTTACTTATTCGCAGGGTGACAAAGTAAGCATAGGAGAGCTCTCAAGATATTGGCAACAGATGGGTTACTCTTTTGAATCAAATGTTGCAGACCCGGGGACAGCAAGTCGAAGAGGAGGAATTGTAGATGTATTCCCAATAGGTGAAGAAATACCCTTCCGTGTAGAATTTTGGGGAGATGAAATAGACAGCATAAGGACATTTGATCCAGATACACAAAGGTCAATAGATATCGTAGAACAGTTTTCTATAAGCCCTGCTAAGGAAACTTTGACAACATCTATCACAGGAGATGAATTTGACCGCCTACTCTCCCATGTAGATTTATCCCAATGCAATCCCGAAGAAATAACTCGATTCAGCTCCGAAATAGCTGAATTATCGAAAGGCGGTCAAATTGAAGAATTAGGCTTATATTCGGGTTTTTTCAACCATGGAACCCTACTAGACTATTTCCCTTCAAATGGTTTGCTCATCTCCTATCGAAATATAGATGCGATGAATTCTGTCTGGGATGTTGAGGAAAGATCTAATCAATTGCGAACGGTAAAGGAAAATCGTGGCGAACTTCCTGTCAATTTCCCGACGGATAGGATTCCTTGGGATGAAATCGAAAATTCCATGCAGCTTCTGAAAAACAACTTATTCTTGATGCCTTGGGGAGCATCAGATTTAGATGACAGCAATACTATCCCAATGCCATTCAGCTCTCCCCCTTTGTATAAAGGGGATATAGAGACATTGTCTGAAGATACATTTGAATTCATAAATGGAGGGGATAAAGTAATTGCCATCACTTCTCACCATTCTAGGTTAAGAGAACTTCTCGAAAACCTAAGTCCTTCCCAACCAAAGGCAACCACCAAATTAGATGATTTGGATCCCTTGTCAATAATCGGTGTTGATACTGCAAATATTGGGGATGGATTTGTAATCAATACACCTAAAACCCGTCTGACCTTACTTGGTGACAAGGAAATATTTGGTATAGCCAAGCGAAGGCGGGCCAAAAGAACCAATAAGGCCGCCCGAGAAACTTTTTTTGAAGACATATCTCCTGGTGATTATGTAGTTCACGTAGAGCATGGTATAGCTAAATTTATTGGTACGGATAGTAAATACAATGAGTCTGGAAACCATGAATATTTGATTCTCCAATATGCCCAAGGGGATAAACTTTATGTCCCTATGGAACATTTAGACAGAGTTGCCCCTTACGTGGCTCCCATGGACAGGTCTCCCTCACTAACAAGGTTAGGAACACAAGAATGGTCTAGAACTAAAGAAAGAGTCGAAAAATCCACGCGGGAAATGGCCATGGAGTTGCTCTC
>CAYMZR010000016.1:0-30110 GCA_964394975.1 uncultured Dehalococcoidia bacterium
AAGATTAAAGAGGTTAGTTCTATGGCAGACGCAGATTTCAAACCTATACAAAAAAATCCGGTCGAAAAAATGGCAGTTAAGCCAAATTTGGATCTGCAAGATTCATATAACAATTTTGATTGGGAAACTTTATATCAGGACCTAGATTGGCTACCAGGCGGAGGGTTGAATAAGGCTCATGAGGCTATAGATAGACATGCTAATGGGGACAAACGAGACAAAATAGCAATGATATGGGAAGGGAAGAATGGGGAGAGAGAAAATTATACGTTTGGCGATATGCAACGATTGACTAATAAGTTTGCAAATGTTCTGCAAAGCCTAGGTATAGAAAAAGGTGACAGAGTATTCATATTTATGGATAGGCTTCCTGAGTTGTATATTTCATTTTTTGGTGCTTTAAAGGCTGGAGCAGTTGTAGGTCCTCTTTTTTCTGCCTTTGGCCCAGAACCTGTCCGGGACAGGATGCAAGATAGCGGGGCAAAGGTACTGGTCACACAACCCGATTTGAGAAAAAAAATTGTTGATATCATTCCCGAATTATTTGATTTGCAGCATATATTAATAGTTAATAAAGATGCTCGAGACCCTAGCCCTATAGATACACAGGACCTATCGTACGAAGAAGAAATGGGCAAAGCTCCTGAAGAATTTACTACCGTTGTTACCGGTCAGTATGACTATTCCATTATGCACTACACATCGGGTACCACAGGTAAGCCAAAAGGAGCGGTTCATAGGCATCAAGCTGTGGTCCAACAAATGGCCACAGGTAGATGGGCACTAGATTTACACGACGACGACATTTACTGGTGTACAGCAGATCCTGGGTGGGTGACAGGAACTTCCTATGGCATGCTAGCTCCATGGACAAATGGTGTAACTCAGTTGATTTATGAAGGTGGATTTAGTGCAAGTAGATGGTATGAACAGATTCAAAAGCACAAGGTGACAGTATGGTACACCGCGCCCACTGCAATCCGAATGTTAATGAAAGCAGGTGAAAAGGTGCCTGCGAGGTTTGATCTTTCTACTTTGAGGTACATGTGCAGTGTGGGCGAACCACTAAATCCAGAAGCAGTGGTTTGGGGCGATGATGTATTTGGAATGCCATTTCATGACAACTGGTGGCAGACAGAGACTGGAGCTATTATGTGTGCGAACTATCCGAGTATGGAGGTAAGACCAGGTTCCATGGGTAAACCTATTCCTGGAGTTCAATTAGCGATAGTGGATGAGGATTTTAATGAAGTTCCTGACGGAGAAGATGGAAACTTAGTGGTTAAACCTGGTTGGCCATCTATGTTCCATGGATATTGGAACAACTCAGAGATGTATAACTCCAGATTTAGGAAAGGTTGGTATATAACAGGAGATACAGCACGTAAAGATTCTGATGGATATTTTTGGTTTGTAGGAAGAGCGGATGATGTGATTAATACCGCCGGACATTTGGTAGGGCCTTTTGAAGTTGAAAGTGCTTTGATTGAACATCCTGCGGTAGCGGAGGCGGGTGTGATCGGAAAGCCAGATGATATTGCTATGGAGATAGTCAAGGCATTTGTATCTCTTAAGGATGGCTATGAGGAATCGACCAAATTACGGAATGAGATTATGAGATTTGCAAGGGAGAAATTATCGACGGCGGTGGCGCCGCGTGAGATAGATTTCATACCTTCACTTCCGAAAACAAGAAGTGGAAAGATTATGCGCCGGCTTTTAAAAGCTAGGGAATTGGGATTACCAGAAGGAGATACTTCGACATTAGAAGATGATTAGCATTTAGATTTACTGGATAACTTGTTTGGGAGTGACATACTTTGGACTCAACAATAATTAAATCTTCGGTTTGTGATGAAATTGAAAAAAATAGCGATAAATTAATTGCTATTGCGAAAGAAATATTAGAAAACCCAGAACCAGGATTTAAGGAATTTAAAACCGCCAAAATAGTGTCAAGGGAATTTGCCGCTTTAGATATGCCACATGAATCAGGTATTGCTATCACGGGCCTCAAATCACATCTAGATAGTGGTAGGCCTGGTCAAAATGTAGCAGTCATTGGTGAGCTAGACTCATTAAAAGTGCTAGGACATCCCTTTGAGGATAAAGAAACGACGGCCGCACACGCCTGCGGCCATCATTGCCAAATAGCGATGATGTTAGGTGTTGCTGTCGGTTTAAAAGCATCGGGAGTCTTAGAGAAATTGGCTGGTAAAATCACCTTTATGGCAGTTCCGGCTGAAGAGTACATTGAAGTTGAATATAGAGACAATTTGAGAAGAAGCGGTGAAATTGAATTCTTGGGTGGGAAACCTGAGTTTGTAAGACTCGGGCATTTTGATGAGGTTGATATGGCAATGATGACCCATACATCAGTGCCGTCGAATGATTGCAAAATATCGTTTGGTGGAACAAACAATGGGTTGGTTGCCAAATCAATCCAATTTTCAGGGGTTGCCTCTCATGCTGGAGGTGCACCTCATATGGGTGTTAACGCACTTAACGCTGCCATGGTAGCCATGTCGGCAATACATGCTCAACGGGAGACTTATAGAGATCAAGATACGATAAGAATACATCCCATCATAACAAAAGGTGGAGTGGCAGTGAGTTCGGTTCCTGCTGATGTTCGCATGGAGACATATGTTCGAGGTGCCTCAATTGATGCTTTTTTGTCCGCTTCTGAAAAAGTTGATCGGGCTTTGAGGGCGGGTGCCATGGCAGTTGGGGGCTCAGTGGCCATCACAACTTTACCGGGCTATCTTCCCATTCAAAGCAATGAATCTTTTTTAGATCTCTATAAAGACAATGCGGCGGAACTAGTTGGCCTGGAAAAACTGGGTAGACTTACACATCGTACCGGATCTACAGATATGGGTGATTTATCTCAGCTCATGCCGGTAATACATCCATACGTGGAGGCTGCATCTGGCAACGGACACGGTATTGATTATGTGATAGATGATTATGAGCTCGCCGTCGTTACCGGCGCAAAGGCGATGGCAATGACAGTAATAGACCTACTGGCTAACGGAGCTTCCAACGCATCTCGCATAGTTTCAGCGAATAACCCGCCACTTACTAAATCTTCATATCTTTCCCTTTTGCGAAGTATGACTAAGGAAGAAATCTTTAAAGAGTAGATAAAAGAAAAAATGGACTCTAAATCCCTAAAATCTAAATGCTGGGAGATTATTGATAATCGCGCAGAATGGATAATCAACATATCTAAGCATATTTTGCAAAATCCAGAACCAGGATTTCATGAATTTGAGACGTCCGAATTTGTAAGCCAAAAGCTGCAGGAACTTGGCTTACCTCACGAGAAAGAAATTGCCCTTACAGGTATAAAGGGAACAATTGACGGGGGATTACCCGGTCCTACCATTGCAATAATTGGAGAATTGGATTCCCTAAGGGTAGCTGGTCATGCTCATGCTAATCCAGAAACAGACGCTGCGCACGCTTGCGGGCATCATTGTCAAATAGGAATGATGTTGGGGGTCGCCGCTGCTTTCAAAGAAATATCGAAAGACTCCATGATTCCAGGAAAATTAGCTTTCATGGCTCTTCCTGCTGAGGAATTCATTGATGTGGAGTATAGGTATGGTCTGCACCAGCGAGGGGAAATCGAATTTATGTCAGGGAAACAGGAGTTTTTGAAGTTAGGTGCTTTTGATGATGTGGACCTAGCGTTAATGGCGCACACATCCAAAATAGAAGAGGGGAAGTTTTCACTTGGAGGGACTAGTAATGGTCATGTCGTAAAGTATGTTCGATTTTTAGGTAAAGCTTCTCATGCTGGAGGATCTCCTCATGAGGGAATCAATGCGCTCCAGGCTTCTATGGTGGCCCTGAATGCATTGAACACACAAAGAGAGACTCTCAAGAATGAGGATACAATTAGACTCCACGGTATCATGACAAAAGCTGGTGTTTCAGTTAGCTCTATACCCGCTGAAGTTAAATATGAAGGGAGGGTAAGGGGTGGTACCACCGAGGCAATTGCAGACGCCAATTTGAAAATGGACCGATGTTTGAGAGCGGGAGCCCTCGCCATAGGATGCGAATTAGAAATAATTACATTACCAGGATATTTACCAATAAAGAATGATCCCTATATGTCGGACATTTTTATTGACAACGCTGCATCTTTGATAGGGGAAAACAACGTAAGACAAAAACCATCGCATCATAATTCTGGTGGCAGTACTGATATGGGAGATCTAAGTCAGATAATTCCGGTAATTCATCCTTACACAGGAGTTGCTAGTGGCACTGGGCATGGGGCAGATTATTTGGTGCATGATTACACTCAAGGGGTAGTGAACCCGGCTAAGGCCCTTGCTGGAACCATAGTTGATTTGCTGTGCAGAGAGGATTCCCCAGCAAAAAAGATCTTGAGCGACTTCAATCAAAATTATTCAATTAAATCCTATGTGGAAATGCAGAGATCAAGACTCACCAAAGAAATATATATACCAAACTAGTATTTCAGCTTAAGAATTTTGACAACTGGTCAGAATATCTTTCGAGCCAAGATTGGTTTAGGCGTATTCGTTCCTTAGCCTGACGTATTGTTCTTTCTGCCGCGGGAGTCGGATTCTCTTCGAAAAATGTTTCTACTTCCTTTAATCTTTCGGAAGTCGTGAACCCGGATACTATTGATACTAGGCGCATTAAAGCGAATCCACCATCACCATACCTTCGATCAATTTCTTTCCAATTATTTCTTATAAAGTCCCACGCTAATGATCTTCCTAAAGCGGAACCAGCCACAGTAACTATCACTCTTATGGAATCCTGGACCCGTATATCTTCACTTAGGGATTTGTTCAAAGTTTCCTCTAGCAAATCTTTGTTTCCAAAATTGGATAATGCTGAATGGAGACGGACTTTTTCTTCTTGCAAGTTAGTAGACTTTTCAAGAGCCCACATCTGGTTATACACAGATCTATCGCCTTCCTGGGCGGCGAGATTGAAAACTACAGTGCGAATATCTGGGTGTATGGTTTGTTTTTCTGCCACGTGGTCATTGAATTTGGCAATGGCTTCATCAAGCACAGACTTATCTCCATAGTGACCTGAATTTCCAAGAGATGTGCTTCTTAATAGAGCATCTAGGTGTCCTTCACCGGGTTTTTTATCCCAGCCAACTCTTTTACTGATACCAGCGAATATCTCTTTGCAGAACAACTGGTAATTGTTTTGAAAGGCTAACTCGGAAATTAGGTTTTCTATTCCTCTAAGTCCAGTAGCTAGATCGGATAGCACAGATGCGTCGGATTCATTTTCATACGCCCGTGCAAGATCAAGAAAATGACTAACCGATGTATATCCAGCTCTGACTAGAGCGTAATAGTCTCCCTGTAATCCTAGTCTGTCTCTAGGGCTGAGCAGGTTTTTGGAAACAGCATTTTTCAAGTTTTTTAGATCGGATTCACTGTATTTTGTTCTATAAAAACCTGTTTGATCCGGGTTCAATTTAAGCCAAGAGATTTTAGAGTTTGGGTGAGTATCCAATTGAATGTTTAAATCTCTAGACTCCATCAAAACAGTTGCGGCATTATTATTTTCACTGCTGCTAATTTTTATTGGCACATACCAAGAGGTTTCATCTTTATGTTCTGACTTTCCTTCTATATGTTCATACAGAAACCTGGTTTGCAATAAATTTATGTTAGATGAATTGTTGGTAGTGTCCAAAGTAATCATGGGAAACCCTGTTTGCTTCACCCATGAATCCATCACTTTTGCTACCGGTTTTCCAGATGAAACTTCGAGGGCATTCCATAAGTCTTGAGTTTCGGCATTTCCGTATGAATGATCTGTTAGGTATGCCCTAATGCCATTTTGGAAATCTGATGGCCCGATGAAATCTTCCAGCATCCTCAGTATGGACCCGCCTTTGCTGTAACTGATGGCGTCAAACAATTGTCCGATTTCTGCAGGATTATTTACCTCTTGCTCAATTGGATGAGAATTTGAGAGGCCATCTAGGGAAAAGGCTGAAGCTGTATCTGCCGTTAGAAACTGTGTCCACATATCCCATTCAGGGTGTATGGCGTCTACCGCTTTATCTCCCATCCATGAAGCGAAACTCTCATTCAGCCACAAATCATTCCACCAATTCATTGTGACAAGATCCCCAAACCACATATGAGCCATTTCATGGGAAATGATTGCTGCCACTATTTGTCTAGTTCCAGCGGAACTATTTTCTGGATCAACCAGTAAAGCAACTTCTCTATAGGTTATTGCTCCCCAGTTTTCCATGGCTCCAGCTGCAAAGTCCGGAATAGCCAAGTGGTCTAATTTGGGTAAAGGAAAGGGTATTCCAAAGTAATCGTTGTAGTAATCAAGAAGGTCTACGGAGGTCTGTAAAGCAAAACGACCTTGCTCCTCCTTTCCTGACGTGGTCCAGACTCGCATTAAAGTGCCACTTTTAGTGGATTGTTCGATACAGCTCAGTTCTCCGACAATGAAAGCGAGTAAATAAGTGGACATTATAGGAGTGGTAGCAAACGTTAGTGTCTTACGTCCAGCAGAACCTTTTATATCGTTCACTATTGGCATATTAGATACGGCAACCATATCATCTGGTATATCTAACGAGACATCAAAAGTGGCTTTTCGAGAGGGTTCATCCCAGCAGGGAAAAGCCCTCCTAGCATCTGTGGATTCAAATTGGGTAGCAGCTAGGAATTTTTCATTACCATTTATATCTGTGTATTGACTTCTGTAGAAACCAAGTAGTCGGTCGTTTAATGATCCGATAAATGAAATTCGAACTTGTAAATCACGTGTTTCTATTTTCAATGATTCAGCTAATTCTATAGAAAGGGTCTCATTATCTGGATTAATTGAAACGTCACTCACCTTGCATTTGATACCTTCAGAATCCACGGAAACATCTTGTATTTCTAGTTCAGCTGAATTTAATACTATAGAACTTGTGGGTTGGTTAACGTCAGCTTTTATAATGACTTCACCGTGGAAGGTAAAGGTGTCAAGATTCGGTGCCAGTTTAACCTCATAGTTGATAGGGGTGACATGTTCAGGAAGAATGGGTCTGGTTTCTGTTGCCATGGTGTAAGTGGTAATTCCTCTAATTAATGCTTTGTTGGTTGTATTCTTAAGCTCCGATCCAATTTGGTTTTCTCTTTTCTGAAAATGCCAAAGGCCCTTCTCTCATATCCGCAGACCCAAGAAATTTGTTTTCTTCTGAATATTTTCTTTGCAATGCGTTAGAAAGTGGCCAATCAAGACCTTCGTAGGCCATTTGTTTGGAAGCTCGTACGGAAAGTGGAGCTGCTTCGAGAATTTCATTCGCCCATCTTTCAGCTGTAGTTACAACTTCAGCCAAAGGAACTATTTCATTTACCAATCCCAAATCATAGGCCTCTTGGGCACTGATTCGTTTTGCGGTAAGCATCATGCCCATTGCTCTTTTTAAAGGTACGTGTCTTGGTAATCTATGAACCCCTCCGGCCCCCGCAATTAATCCGACCCGGGGCTCAGGAAGACCTACTTCGGCATGGTCAGCAATCACAATGATGTCACAGGCCATGGCAAGTTCTAAACCTCCACCAAGGGCATAACCGTTCACAGCGGCGATGATAGGTTTCCAGCATTTGAAATCCATGTCGGTCGTAATTCCACCAAAAGCGGCTCTTATTCTCGCTCCCGTCGCGGCCTCCTTTTCCCGTTCACCCCAATTTTCCGCCGTGTACCTTAAGTCATTACCTGCGCAAAATGCTCGATCACCGGTGCCTGTGACGATAGCTACCCAGGCATCTGGATCATTTTCAAAGGCGGAGAATGCTTCTTTCATTTCCAAGTTTGCCGGAGGGTGAAGGGCATTAAGCCTTTCAGGTCTGTTTATAGTTATGTAGGCGATCCTACCTTTCTTTTCATAGGTTATAAATTCGTACGCCATTTTTATACTCCTGTTTCGTTGGACCTTTAATTAAAAGGGATACCCCAATTGTCCTGATAGGCAATTTGATTTACTGGAGCCCTTTTTGTTGGGCCGTAATTTGCTTTGCCATCCAAATAGCCAACGGGTAATAAAGCAGCAGTTTCAGTATTTTTAGGTATTCCTAGCAGTTGTTTCACCTCTTGCTCATATCTTTTGTGTAGAGTTGTTATCACGCTTCCTAATCCAAATTCCATACATCCCAGTAAAAAGTTTTGAACGGCAGGGTAAACTGATGCCCCTTTGCCCATATGTGAATCATTTCCCTCATGGTTTAGGCATGCAATAACCCAAACAGGTGCGGTGGCTATGTTTTCGGCCAGGTGTGAGGCTGAAGTCATGACCTTCTGTTCTAAATTCTTTTCCCCTTTTGAATCACTTCCATAGGCTAAATTCCACGATTTTAGATACAGGCCAGCAATTTCATCTTTTATCTTCTGGTTTTTGACTACTAAAAATCTCCAAGGTTGACTGTTGCCCCCACTTGGAGCTTTGGTAGCGATCTCTATTAATTTACGGATTATTTCGTCGGGTATTTCTTGATCCTTGAAATACCTTATGGCTCTTTGATTATAAATCGCATCTAGTAGGTTTAAATTTTTTTGCATTGTTCTATCCATGATGGTCTAGGTGTGCATCGCATTATATATCTTGAATATTAAACAAAATTTAATTCTCAGCAAAGAAAAACTTTCTGGATAGTAAGAATTATTGTTAACCTCATAGCCACCTGTGTAAAATGCCACCTGTTGTTAAATAAAGATGGAGGATAATGGGCCATGAAGGTTTCAACCACTTTTCAAGAGTACTCTGTGGATGGCATTGTCGATGCTGCGAGGAAATCAGAAGAAAGAGGGTACGATATTTTTTCGTCCTCTGAGACAGGCCATAATCCGTATTTGCCTTTAGTTTTGGCAGCAGAGCACACCAATGAAATCGAGCTGCAAACGTCGATCGCTTTATCCTTTTCCAGAAGCCCAATGGACACCGCATATATCGCCTGGGATCTACAAAATCTTTCGAAGGGTAGGTTTACCCTAGGCCTTGGTAGCCAAGTGAGGGGACATATTGTTAGGCGATTCTCGATGCCTTGGTCTGCCCCGGCGCCTAGAATGAGAGAGTATGTGATGGCCTTAAAACATATCTGGGATTGTTGGCAGAATGGGACTAAGTTGAATTTTGCTGGGGATTATTATTCATTTAATTTAATGTCACCTTTTTTTAATCCAGGTCCTATAGAACACCCTGAGGTCAAAGTTTCTATCGCCGGGGTTAAT
This sequence comes from uncultured Dehalococcoidia bacterium, assembly GCA_964394975.1. Lineage (GTDB taxonomy): Bacteria > Chloroflexota > Dehalococcoidia > Lucifugimonadales > UBA826 > UBA11996. The sequence continues at coordinate 9,259 of CAYMZR010000016.1, forward strand.
CCTAATATGCTAAGAGTGGCAGGGGAACTTTGTGACGGGGTAATTCTCCATTCGTTTAACACTCCCACATACACACGAGATGTAGTGTTACCTAACTTGCAGAAGGGCGCAGAAAGAGTCGGTAGATCAATCGAAGATATATCGATATCGGGAGGCGGCTTTATAGTGGCTGGAGAAAATGAAGAAGACTTAGAGAAAAAGAGAAAAGAAACGAAGAGTCGGATTTCTTTTTATGCATCAACTCGTAGCTATGCTGACGTTATGAGAGCTCAAGGATGGAACGATACTCATGAGAAACTCTATAGGATGTCGATTGATGGGGAATGGGCTCAAATGGGTGATGAAATTACCGATGAAATGCTTGAAAGCTTCGCAGTAGTAGGAACCTATGCCGAAATTGGGAAAAAAATCAGGTCCACCTATGGCAAATATGCCTCGTCTGTCAGTTTCGGAATGAATGTTCAAAATGGGGAAGAGGAAAACATCTTGAGGGAAGTGATAAAGGATCTAAAGGATTCCTAGGTTATTTAAAGAGCATCTAGGTACCAATGGGAGTGTTGTTTCGTTCGTCCAATTTTGACAATATTTTGAATCTCTGAGACAGCTGAATCCAACTGGTTTTCATGATTTATCACTATATGATCAAACCAGTTAGCAGATTTCATTTCCTCAGTTGCTGTCTTTAGTCTAATTTTTAGGCTTTCAGGAGATTCTGTCATCCTTTCGGTTAATCTTTTCTCCAATTGATCTGTGTTGGGTGGAGCTAAGAAAACGTACAGTGCCATCGGTGCCAATTTCTTAATTGTGTGGGCTCCTTGGACGTCTATTTTGATAATGACATCAGTTCCCTTTTTTAAGGCTGTTTTGACTTGATCACGCGGAACTCCATAGTAATTCCCATATACCTTTGCCCATTCTAGAAAACCATTTAGTTCTATTTGTTTTTTGAACTCAGTTTGGCTAATGAAAATGTAATCTTTTCCTTCTGTTTCACCATCTCGCTTGGGCCTAGTAGTGGCTGTGACGGTGTAGTGGTAAGGCTCACCCAGTTCCCGCATTCTTGATAGGACGGCATCCTTTCCGACCCCTGACGGTCCCGAAAGTATTAGAAGGATGGGTTGCTTTTCTTTAATATTCAAAGATTAGGGACATTACTCCTGTAATTCTGTTATCACTTCCCAAAAAGATGGATAAGAGACGCTCGCATCTTCGGAATTACCAACCGTCGTCACTCCAGACGCTAATAGTCCGGCGATCCCGTTGGTCATTGCTATTCTGTGGTCGCCATGTGTCTCCACTTCGGCTCCAGTTAGAGAATGAGTTCCTGTTATCCGCATTCCGTCCTTAGTCTCTTCTATTTTTGTACCTAGCCTATGGAGGCTTTCAACAGTGGCTGAAATCCTATCCGATTCTTTTACTCTTAACTCTTCCGCGTCACTTATAACAGTTGTACCAGTTGCATAGCATGCAGCAAGTGCCAATATTGGCAATTCATCGACTACTCTTGGTATTACGTCTCCTGATATTTCTGTCGCTATCAAATCACTGCTAGAGACTGTTACGTCGGCTGTGGGCTCACCTCCTTCTAAATGCTCGTTTTCAATAGAAATATTGGCGTTCATGGATTCCAATACTTCCAAAACTCCAGTCCGAGTGGGATTCATCCCCATTCCAGGAATAGTTATTTTTGCATCAGGATGACATGCTCCAGCGATCAACCAAAAAGATGACCCACTAGTATCACTTGGCACCTTGACGTCGACAGAGTTGAGTTCTCCGGCACCGGTCTTAATTGTTAGGCCGTCTATTTCCAACTGACCGCCCATAGAATTTAACATCCTTTCCGTATGATCTCGGGATTCCGCTGGTTGATATATTAGGTTAGGGGTACTTGAATACAATCCGGCAATGATTAGGCATGATTTTAATTGTGCGCTGGCAACTGGCATAATATATTCGATCCCTTTCAAAGCACTACCTTTGAAGGAAAGAGGAGCCAAAGAATTGTTATTACGACCATTTATGTTTGCGCCCATTTGAGCTAATGGATCGGTTATCCTTTTCATTGGACGATTTCTCAGAGATTCGTCGCCGGTGATAACGCTGAAAAAATCTTGTCCAGCGAGTAGGCCAGAAATCAATCTCATTGTCGTGCCACTGTTGCCTGCATTTAACACATCTGTAGGCTCATTTAAACCATGAAGTCCTGCTCCGATAATTTCAAAGCATTCCTGCGCACCTGAAATTTTACAGTCAGTATGTTTTGTTATATTTGCTCCTAATCCTCTCAGGCATCCCAGCATTGAAGATCTATCGTCGCCAACGCAAAAGTTTGACACATGAGAAATACCTGTTGCTATGCTGTTTAGCAAGCCAGCTCTATGAGATATGGATTTATCTCCAGGAGGTTTTACTCGACAATGCAGTCTACTCGGAGATGTTACTTTACTAATCATTTTTATCGGCCTCTAGGGTATCTCCAAGACTCTTTTTTATTTGCGTCACCCATTTTGGTAACTCTTCTTGCAAGTTTGTCCCCTAGGAAAGCAGAAGCCATAGACTCTGCTGCACTTGGAAGTTCGTCCATGTCAGTATTTCTGTCTACTACATCGGCCTCCCATCTCGCTCTTTCCTCCCAGGCGTGTATAAAAGATTCCAAGAATTCCTCACTGTCTTCTTGTAGTTCTGTTCTTAATTTATGAAGTGACAATATCATTTGGTCAACCCAATAAACTAATGGTTCAGACATAGTCAATGAGTCGGCTTCCACGTCAGTGGGATCATTGGCACTCAAAGAGGATTGCATGTCGAAGAGGTTACCGGCACTTTTATGCATTTCTCTCCAAGATTTACTACCCGCGGTGGCATTAACAAATGCTGTGGATATCAAATACGGAAGGTTGTTCATAGCTGCGGAATAGCTATCGTGCTCGTCGACATCCAAAAAATAAGGTTTAGCTCCTATGGATTCCGCCAAACCAACTACGGTTTTGGTAGCTTGATCGTCAGCAGATTTTGACGGTATGACACAATAATTGACACCCTCAAACAGATCACTAGATGCGCTTTCGACACCACCTAATGAAACCTTAATTATGGGGCGCCCTCCTACGTATGAGGTAGTGTTTGGTAGAAATTCTTCAGCCCACGCAGCGGATCTTTTCTTTGAGGACCCCATGTCCGTTATTACTGTACCATCCCATACGAGCGATCCTAAAGTTTCAAATAAATCTCTAGTTTCATTTATAGGGGAATCAATAACAATTAGCTGGGCTCCATCCACGGCTCTACCCAAGTTCCCTTCGATTGAATCAAAGGCATCCATCTTATTGACTTCAGATTGAGTTTTACGGTTTAGGAAATGTCCTACCACTTCAGTATTTTTAAGTCTAATGTTTTTAAGGGCTAGCCCAAGAGATGCTCCAAGCGGTCCCATTCCAACGACAGTGATACGTTCCAAAGTTACACCTCAATATTAGCTGGGTTCAGATTTTATATGTCAATGTAATTAAAAACCCTCCGTTTTGTTTTCGGAAGGAATTAAGCACAGGAAAATAATACACGAAGCGAGATTTAAAGGGGCATGGGCATTAAAAAATCAAATTAACCAATAACCTAACGGGAGTTCCCACTAGAGAAGACAAAATGTTTAGTCCTGGTACCGTCATATCCACAAGGAACAATATTATTAGTGCAAATGGTCCATATTTCTCGATTCCAGAATATTGAATAGCCAAATTCCTAGGTAACAGGCCAAGTAGAACTTTATAGCCATCCAATGGAGGCAGAGGGATAAGATTAAAAACCGCTAATATAAGGCTAATTTGTACAAATCTGGTACCAAGTTCAATCCAGACTGACCATAACCCGAAGTTCAGGGCTATTTGTTTTATAAATATCCCCATTAAAATGGCAGTTATCAGGTTGGACGCCGGGCCTGCCAAAGACACTAGTGCCATGCCCATTTGCGGAGATACTTTTTTGATTCTGTACACATTTACCGGAACTGGTTTTCCCCAGCCAAAGCCAGCGAACAAAAAAAGCAGTGATCCTAACGGGTCAAGGTGGCTCTTTGGATTTAGGGTTAGTCGTCCCAATGATTTGGCTGTAGAGTCGCCTAGTTTGTTTGAGGCAAAAGCATGTGAGAACTCATGGATTGATACGGCTGAAACAATCGATATTAAAACCAAGGTTAGTGATAGGAATGCTGAGAAGGGGTCTTTGGTAAACGAATCTAAGTATTGGAAAATCATCTTCTCAAAAAAGAAGGGGCGAGTAAAACCGCCCCTTCTTTTTTTGTCGTATTAATGGCCACCGCATCCACATCCACCACCGCCGGCACCGCAACCACCACCACCGCATCCACATCCACCGCCTCCAGCACCGCAGCCACCACCGCCGCAACCGCATCCCCCACTGGAATGTTCAATGTTTGGATTGGAAATAACAAAGCCACTTCTCATTAAGCCGTCTACGTAATCGATCTCTGCTCCCTCGAGTAGGGGAGCACTTTCTCCATCAATTACTACCTTTATGCTGTGAGCTTCTATTACTATGTCCTCATCTTTTGGTTCTGATTCCACTCCGAGAACATGTTGGAATCCCCCGTTAGGATTAGGAGTGACCATCACTCTGAGCATTCCGTTTTCTTCCCCCTGTTCCTTTAGAATCTCAGAAAGCTTGTCGGCAGCTAATTCAGACACCTGTATTAGGCTTGTTGTTGCCACTTTACGACTCCTTAATCTTCATTCGAACTTTAATTGTTGCTAGGCTTCATAGCCAGATACAGCGCCTCACCCGGTAAGGCTAGCATTTGCAATTGGTTGGGTCAAGAAAAATACTTTCACCATAACTAGGGTTCGGATCATATGTGTGGTTCAAGGGGATGAGCAGAATATCTGGGGATTTATTTGTGTTCCCTATTGTTTTATTTGACAAATAAATGTAGATTTAAATGCCGGCTTATCGGATGAGCCGTTCCAAAAGTTAATTGTCTCCTGGTGGTACAAGCGAGTATGACCCACCCGTTCCCATCCCGAACACGGAAGTGAAACTACTCAGCACTGACGATACTGCGCTGGCAACGGCGTGGGAAAATAGGCCACTGCCAGGGGGCTTTTTTTATGCCTTCGAATTAAACTGATCAGGGAGAACTTTACTTCATATGGGTAAGTGGAATATTGGATGATTAGATTCTAAATGGCCCCTGACCTTTACCTAGTGGTGTTGTATTACATATAATTAGTTGAGCTGTACAAGCTAAATCATGCGAATGGAAGTAACGGATGCCACCTGAAACTCAAGATAATTCCCCACAAGATATGCAGCAACTGCTGGAAGAGATGGACTTCAAGATTTTAAGGAGGGGGGAAGTCGTGGAAGGTTCAATTATGCGCGTGGACGCTGATGGGATTTTCCTCGATATTGGACACAAAGAAGAAGGGTTTGTGCCAATGGGGGAGATGAAGACCATAAATAGAGAAGATCAGGCTAAGCTTAGTGAAGGAGATTCACTAATTGCCTTCGTTATGCGACCTGATTCCCAGGATGGACCGATACTTTCAGTAGATAGAGCTAGAGGGGAAGAAGGTTGGCGCGAGATTCAGAAATTCATGGAACAAGATCAACCAGTGGAAGGGGTTATCGTTGGATTCAATAGGGGTGGCTGCATACTTGAAGTGGCCAACGTACAAGGTTTCGTTCCTATGTCCCAGTTGATTACGATAAGCAGAGATGTTTTCAAGCAAGATTCTTCTGAATCCGGTGAGCCCAGGTCTGATGATTCTATCGGTCAAAATTTGGTTGGCAACACATTGACAGTCAAAGTACTTGAAGTAAATCGTTCAAGAAATAGGGCGATTTTTTCGGAAAGATCTGCATTACAAGAGCAAAGAGATGAGCAGAAGGCAGTCCTGATAGAAAAGTTGGAGGAAGGCGAAGTTCGTAAGGGGGTTGTTACGGGAATCAGTAATTTTGGAGCTTTTGTGGATCTAGGGGGAGCAGATGGCTTGATCCACATATCTGAAATGTCTTGGAGTATGGTGGAATCGCCGGAAGATTTGGTAAAAGTGGGTGAGGAGCTTGATGTTTACGTCCTTAGGATAGATCGAGAGACCATGAAGATTGCTTTGAGCTTGCGTAGATTGCAACCTGAACCCTGGGAAACCATATTTGAGAGATATCAAGTTGGAGATGTGGTAGATGCTACAGTTACTAAAATCGCCAATTTTGGGGCCTTCGCTAGATTGGAAGATTCCATTGAAGGTTTGATTCATATAACCGAACTAAGTGATGCAGCGATTACGAACCCAAACGAGGTCGTTAGCGAGGGTCAGGAGATAAAAGTAAAGATTCTAAAAATTGAGATGGATAGGAAGAGACTTGGATTAAGTTTGAAACAAACTGTTGAGAATTTGGATCCTGCTGGATATGTTTCAGAGGCACCATTGGAAGAGGATGGTGAAGATTCTTTGGTAGCAAATGCTGCGATCGTTGAAGTTGAAGATGAGGAAACCGTTGAGGCGGAAGAAATCGAATCAGAAGACCCTGATGTTATGGAAACCGAGGCTGATAGTGCTGATAAAGGACAGGAGGAATCAGAAGACCCTGATGTTATGGAAACCGAGACTGATGCTGCTGATGAAGAACAGGGGGAATCAGAAGATTCTTCCATAGAAAAAGAAGAATAACTATCTAGGAGCCGATAAATTATGGCAAGCAGATTTGAGAAATTTTCAGAAAGAGCCCGAAGAGTTTTGTCTTTAGCGCAGGAAGAAGCTCAAAGATTTAACCATAATTACATTGGTACAGAGCATATTCTTCTTGGATTGGTCAGAGAAAATGAGGGTACGGCTGCTAAAGTTCTCGGTGGATTAGGAATAGAGCTTAACAAGATCCGATCGGCTGTAGAGTTTATTATTGGGAAAGGTGATACGGCTGCAAGCGGAGAAATTGGACTAACTCCTAGAGCTAAGAAAGTAATTGAACTTGCGGTAGATGAAGCCAGAAGGCTGAATCATCACTATATCGGAACCGAACATTTGTTGATTGGATTGATGCGAGAAGGGGAAGGTGTGGCAGCCGGGGTTCTTGAAAGTTTGGGTGTGACTTTGGACAAAGTCCGGGGAGAAACTAATACTGTATTGAACAAGGGCGGACGGTCTTCAAAAGGAAGATCAACTTCGAAAGCTTCGACTAAGACTCCCACACTCGACCAGCTTGGTGTGGACCTAACTGAAAAAGCCAATGATGGGAAGCTAGATCCAACAGTTGGTAGAGAAAAAGAGATAGAAAGAGTCACTCAAATACTTAGCCGTCGTACTAAAAATAATCCTGTCTTGATTGGAGAGCCAGGGGTTGGTAAAACCGCGATAGTGGAAGCTCTAGCCCAACGTATTGCCTCTGATGATGTGCCAGGAACCTTGCAAGGCAAGCGTCTAGTGACCCTGGATATGGGTTCCTTAGTAGCAGGCACTAAGTATCGAGGTGAATTTGAGGAGAGATTAAAAAAGGTAATTGAAGAGATAAAAAGCGCAGGAAATTGTGTCTTATTTATCGACGAGATTCATACCATGGTAGGAGCCGGAGCCGCAGAAGGAGCTGTAGATGCAGCAAATATTCTCAAGCCTTCATTGGCACGAGGGGAAATGCAAACCATTGGGGCTACGACACTCGATGACTATAGGAAATATGTTGAAAGAGATCCCGCTTTGGAACGGCGATTCCAACCTGTAAGAGTTGAAGAACCGAGTGTAGACGAGACTGTTGAGATATTGCGAGGGGTTAAAGAAAAATATGAAGAACATCATCAATTGGAGATATCTGACTCAGCGATTCAATCGGCAGCAAGCCTTGCTTCAAGGTTCATAGCAGATCGATTCTTACCAGACAAAGCTATCGACTTAATAGATGAAGCTTCTTCAAGGGTCCGTATACATCACAGTATGGCCCCCTTATCAGTTAAGGAAGCCACCCAAGTACTAGACGGTGTGCGAAAAGAGAAGGATGAGGCAATATCAGGAAGGCAGTATGAATACGCTGCAGAGTTGAGAGATCGGGAAGTTTCACTTTCCGAGAAGCTTGAAGATATAAAGAAAGAATGGGAAGAGGAAAAAGGTGATCAACACCCAATTGTTGAAGAGGGAAATATCGAAGAAGTTGTGAGCATGTGGACGGGTATTCCTGTAACAAGGCTAGCTGCTGCTGAGAGTGAAAGGCTAATTAAAATGGAAGAAGTCTTGCACAAAAATGTGATTGGGCAAGAAGAGGCTATAGAAACAGTTTCAAAGGCTGTTAGAAGGGCTCGGTCTGGATTGAAAAATCCCAAAAGGCCTACAGGAGCGTTCATATTTTTGGGACCGACGGGTGTAGGTAAAACTTATGTCGTAAAAAAATTGGCTGAATTTTTGTTTGGAAGTGAAGATTCCATGATAAGACTAGATATGTCTGAGTTCATGGAACGACACGCAGTTGCTAGACTAGTAGGGGCTCCTCCGGGATATATTGGATACGACGAAGGTGGACAGCTTACTGAAGCAGTCCGCAGGAAGTCTTACAGTGTAATTTTGCTTGATGAGATAGAAAAGGCCCATCCTGAAGTTTTCAACATATTGCTACAAATATTTGATGACGGACATTTAACTGATTCAAAGGGCAGAAAAGTTGATTTCAGGAATACCATTATCGTTATGACAAGCAACATTGGGTCCGATCTCATTCGCCAAGATCGGTCACTTGGATTTAATGCTAGGACCGAAGGTTCCCAGGACGAAGAAGTTGCCTACACTAGGATGAAAGATAATGTCCTTGATGAAGTGAAGCATTTCTTCAGGCCTGAATTTTTGAATAGGATAGATGGGACGGTTGTTTTTCACGCCTTGAGTAGAGAACATATGGAGGATATCGTTAACATATTAATGCAGGAAGTATCCAGTAATTTGCTTGAAAAAGGTATATCTTTGGAAGTTACGGATTCTGCGCGTGAGTGGTTAGCAGAGGAAGGATACGATCCTACCTTTGGTGCAAGGCCTTTAAGAAGGCTCATTCAAGATACTGTTGAAGATAAATTATCTGACGCAATATTGGCGGGTGAGATAGGGCCGGCTGATACCGCCATAGTGGATATGGATGAAAATAATATTGTCATAAAAACGGAAACTCCCGCCTCTCTTACTTCTTCATCGGTATAACTAAAATCGGCCCTATATTGAAAATGGGGAGACCTGTTTGAAAGCAGCATATGTTAATGCGATAGGCGGGGCCAGTGGTGACATGCTACTTGCTTCCTTGGTTGACTGTGGCCTAGATATTGATGCTTTGTCGTCAACGCTAAAGATGATTGGAGCCTCAGGTTTCCAATTGGAACCTCGCATAGAGGATCGCCAAGGCGTAAGGGGAACTTATTTAGACGTACGTATAGATAAAGCAGATAATCGCAAAAGAACCCCGGCCGAATTTATAGAATTGGTGAAAGCCGCCTCAATATCAGAAAAGTCAAAATCTAGATGCATTGATGTGTTTAATTTGATTGGAGAGGCAGAAGGCGCATTACATGGAGAACATCCTTGTGATGTACATCTTCATGAATTAGGAACCATAGATACCCTTATAGATGTTGCAGGGGTGATTTTGGGATTGGAAATGATGTCTGTGGAAAAAATATATTGCTCCTCCTTGCCTACAGGATCGGGTACAGTAAAAACTCAGCACGGATTGCTTCCGGTACCTGCCCCGGCGACTGCCTTTATGATGGCTGCCAAAAAAATACCTTGTTATCCCCCGCAGACACACATGCCCTTTACAGGAGAAATGGTCACCCCCACCGGGATGGCGTTGTTAGCTACTTTGGCTGACTTCTCTCAACCAGTAATGAACATAAGTACTGTTGGCTATGGATTGGGAACACGCAATCCCAAAAATTATCCGAATGTTTTGTCTTTTTGGATTGGAGAACCAGTAGTTTCAGAAAATCAAAATGGCATTGTTTTATTGGAGACGAATCTCGATGACACAACTGGCGAGACTTTAGGTTATGTCCAAGAAAACCTATTGGAAATGGGAGCTAGGGACGTTTGGTTTACCCCAATTCAGATGAAAAAAAATAGACCAGGCATCACCTTGTCATGTTTGATAGATGACTCTGCCAAAACAAGGATAGCTGATTTTATTATGCTTGAAACTTCCACCTTAGGGATAAGGGTGAGACCTGTAGAAAGAATTGAGGCCGAGAGAACTATTGAGAAGTTCCTAGCATCTGTAGGTGAAATTAGAGTTAAATTGAAAAAGAAAGATGGAGTAGTTGTGTCGGTGTCACCCGAATATGAGGATTGTAAAGAAATCGCGATTAAGTCAAAGACACCACTTCAAAGAGTCTATGCTTTAGTACAGCAGGAAGCTGAGAATATTTACCTTTAAAGGTACCGTAAAAATCCCTAATAAATCCTGCACTATTGTGTTGACCATTTGTTAGTTTAGCTAGTACAATTTCCTGATTCAACTTGTGGTGGTACAGGTTTTCAATTAAGTTGGATGCCGGTGTGACAGCCCGACCAACGTTCCTATGTTAAACTGAAATGCGGTTTAATTGGAGGGTTGGGAGAGTGGTTAAATCCACCAGACTGTAAATCTGGCGCCCGGAAGGGCTACGTAGGTTCGAATCCTACACCCTCCACCATAAATTGAAACAGAAGTAAAACATAATAAAATAGGCCCGCATAGCTCAGTGGCAGAGCGCGTTCTTGGTAAGAACGAGGTCAGCAGTTCAAATCTGCTTGTGGGCTCCAGGTATGCGGAGGAAATAGAATTGGCTAAGCAGGTTTTCGATAGAACAAAGCCTCATTTGAATGTGGGTACCATAGGACACGTAGACCATGGTAAGACTACGCTGACAGCGGCTATATCTTCGGTATTAGCCTCAGAAGGGTTAGCAGATTTTAGGGCATTCGACACCATTGACAATGCTCCAGAGGAAAAAGAACGTGGTGTTACTATTGCTATCACACACGTTGAGTATGAAACTGAGACGAGACATTACGCACACGTAGACTGTCCAGGTCACGCTGACTACATCAAGAATATGATAACTGGTGCGGCCCAAATGGATGGTGCTATATTGGTTGTAAGCGCTCCCGATGGCCCGATGCCTCAAACGAGAGAGCATATTCTTTTGGCTAGACAGGTTGAGGTTCCTCGTATCGTCGTGGCTCTAAACAAAGTGGACATGATGGATGACGAAGAATTACTGGAACTAGTAGAACTGGAGATGCGAGAGTTACTGTCAGAGTACGGCTTCCCAGGAGATGATATACCCTTTATCAGACTGAGTGCCTTGAACGCTCTTGAGGATGACGATAAAGGTAAGGACAGTGAATGGGGTAAGGGTGTATGGGAATTAATGAATGCTGTCGATGAATATATCCCTGTCCCTAACAGGCCTAAAGATCAACCTTTCCTGATGCCTGTGGAAGATGTGTTTGGTATTAAGGGAAGAGGTACTGTGGTCACCGGTCGTGTTGAAAAGGGAATTGTAAATGTTGGCCAAGAGATAGCAATAGTTGGAATTAAAGACACATACACTACCACTGTCACAGGGGTAGAGATGTTCCATAAGACCTTGGAATCGGGTGAACCTGGTGATGCAGTTGGTGTATTGCTAAGAGGTGTTGACCGAGAGGATATAGAGAGAGGGCAAGTACTATGCGATCCGGGAAGCATTGAACCTCATACAGAATATGAGGCCCAAGTCTATGTGCTGAGTAAAGATGAAGGCGGCAGACACACACCATTCTTCAATGGTTACAAACCGCAATTCTACATCCGCACCACCGACGTTACCGGTGAAATACAACTTCCTGATGGAGTTGAGATGATTATGCCAGGTGATAATGTTGAGATGAAAGTGAAGCTAATAACTCCTGTCGCACTGGATGAGCAATTAAGATTTGCTGTCAGGGAAGGCGGGAGAACAGTTGGCTCGGGGGTAATTACCAAAGTTATCCAGTAGTATAAAGAAGAATAATAGCCAGACCGGTTCGCTTGGATTGGTCTGGCTATTATTTTAGATTAGGAAATTAAGATGGCTCGTCGAGGAGAAAATCGAATACTTGTTACGTTTGGTTGCACAGATTGCAGGGAAAGAACATATAACTCAAATAAGAGTCGTAGAAACGATCCTCAGAGGATGGAATTGAAGAAATATTGTCCCAGATGCAGGACTCATACACTTCATAGGGAAGTAAGATAAATTGCAACAGAGATACGGTAGAACAAGTGCTAGAAGGTCTGTAAACTTCCGATTTTTTGGGGAAGTTATTGGCGAATTACGCCGTGTGACCTGGCCGACAACTAATGAGACTTTTAGGCTCACTTTGATGGTGTTAGTTGTGGCAGCCATCCTTGGAGTGGTTCTTGGTGCAGCAGATCTAGTTTTTGGCTATGTTTTTGACAATATTTTGTAGATGGTGGATGGTGAATAGTAATGTTAGAGGAACAAGTAGAAAATAGACGCTGGTACATCATTCATGCTTATTCCGGTCAAGAAGATAGGGTAAAGAAGAATCTTGAACAACGGATCCAGACTATGGATGTCAAAGATAAAATTTTCCAGGTTGTTGTACCCACAGAAGAAGAGATGGAGTACAAAGATGGTCAAAAGAAATCTAATCTCAAAAAAATATTCCCAGGTTATATTCTTGTACAGATGGAAATGGATGACGACAGTTGGTTTGTAGTTAGAAATACACCTGGTGTTACAGGGTTTGTATCTGCCGAAGATGAAAGTGATAATCGGCCTAAACCTGTTCCTTTGGAACAAGAAGAGGTTGATCACATACTTAACCAGATACAGTCAGACGAACCTAGAATTAAAGTGGGATTTGCGAGTGGTCAGACTGTGCGAGTCACCGAAGGGCCATTTATAGATTTCATGGGTGTGGTTGACGAAGTATATCCGGATCGACTTAAAGTAAAGGTTTTGGTGTCCTTCTTTGGAAGGGAGACGCCGGTGGAGCTTGATTTTTTGCAAGTGGAAAAAACTTAATAAGGTAAGGTTTTAATTGGCTAAGAAAGTAATAGGATTGATCAAACTTCAGATAGAGGCCGGTAAGGCAACGCCAGCTCCTCCTGTTGGACCCGCTTTGGGTCAACATGGAGTTAACATAATGGGGTTTGTAAAAGAATACAACGAAAAGACAGCTTCGATGGCTGGTACGATAGTTCCCGTGGAAATTACCGTATTTGAGGACAGATCATTTGATTTTATAGTAAAAAGTCCTCCCGCATCAGACCTTCTGAGAAAAGCCGCAGGTATACCTAAAGGTAGTGGGAACCCATTGGCTGAAAAAGTAGCCACAATTCCACGGAGCAAGGTTCAAGAAATTGCTGAAACTAAGATTAAGGACCTCAATGCTGCAGACATAGAAGGTGCGATGAAAATTATAGAAGGTACCGCTAGAAGTATGGGGATAGTTGTGGAATAGGTTGTGCGATACATCTGAGTTAATATAAGGAAATTTTATGGCTAAGCGTGGGAAAAGATATGAAACAGCGATGTCGGATATAGATTATGATTCTGTATACGAGCCCCAAGAAGCTGTTGCGATTGCCAAAAGAAGTGCTACAGCAAAATTTGATGAGACGGTGGAGTTACACTTAAGAACTGGAGCTGATCCTAGGCATGCTGAGCAAATGGTTAGAGGAATTGCATTGTTGCCTCATGGTATTGGAAAGGAGATTAGAACTTTAGTTTTCTGCCAAGGCGATGCAATTGAAAATGCTAAACAAGCGGGCGCTGATCATGTCGGGAATGATGATGTGATAGCCGAAATAGAGAATGGCTGGCTTGAGTTTGACGTGTCAATAGCTACACCTGACATGATGGGTAAAATAAGCAAGTTGGGAAGAATTCTAGGAAGAAGAGGGTTAATGCCCAATCCTAGAACGGGTACTGTTGTTGCTCCAGAGGATATTCCTAGAGCAATAGATGAGGCGAAGAAGGGCAGAGTTGAGTTTCGATTAGACAAAGACGCTTTAATTCATGCACCTATTGGCAAGGCGAGTTTTGAAGAGAACCAACTAATGGATAACCTCACGACCTTGGTAGATACGATACTTCGTGGAAGGCCGTCAGGTGTCAAAGGACAGTTTTTGAGATCAGCTTTTTTGACTTCAACCATGGGCCCAAGTGTTCCTATAGATATTGCAGGAATTATGGATCTTAGAGTAGAATAGTCTAGTTGCCACAGACTGCGGGTTCCGGGAGACCGGATTAAAGAGACCTGCATAGGCGGGGATGCAGCCAATGAGGCTAAATTTGGTACCCGGCAATGGCCGGGTTTTTTTTTGGCCTGATTAATTTAACTAAATTTTGCGGAGAATAATATGCCTACCGACAGAAAGGCACAAGATATAGAGTCACTTAAAGAAGCCATAAGTAGTTGCACCATAGCTATATCTACTGATTATTCAGGATTGAATGTATCAGAGATGAGTGAACTGCGAACAGTGCTAAGGGAAAGTGGAATTAAGTATAAGGTAGTGAAAAATACTTTACTGGGGATAGCTGCAGATGAGGCCGAAATGCCGGCCATTAAAGAACTAATTGACGGTGCAACAGCGATAGCCTTTGGCTATGGTGACGAGCAGGCACACGCAAAAATTATCACGAAATATGTTGAAAATTCTGGAGTGGGGTTAGAAATAAGAAATTCTTTGATCGGTGGTCAAACCTTTACTTCAGATCAGTTAAAGCAGTTGGCGGATCTTCCAGTTAAAGAAGAGTTGGCAGCAAAATTAGTTGGACAATTACATGGGCATTTGGCAAGCCTAGTGTATGTTTTGAACAACCCTTTAAGTCGATTGGCCAGAACTTTAAATGGTCCATCTAATAATTTAGTAAATGTGTTGAACGCTCGTGTTCAACAGGGTTCTTAATAGCAAATTTAAGTAAAACAAGAATTAGGAGATAAAAAATGGCATTGTCTAAAGATGAGATCTTAGAAGCTATAAAAGAACTGCCGGTTATTGAATTGGCGGGTCTAGTAAAAGATCTAGAAGAAGAATTTGGTGTTAGCGCAGCGGCAGCAGCACCAGTTGCAGTTGCAGCTGTGGCAGCTCCTGCAGATGGCGGTGCAGCACCTGAAGTAGAAGAACAAGATGCGTTCACAATTAATCTAAAAGAGATTGGGGATAATAAAATCAACGTTATTAAAGCAGTTAGAGCTGCCACATCTCTTGGTTTAAAAGAAGCAAAAGATTTAGTGGAGAGCGCCCCGGTTGCTGTGAAAGAAGGGGTTGCTAAAGAAGAGGCGGACAACGTCAAAAAGGAATTGGAAGAGGCTGGGGCCGTAGTAGAGTTGGCCTAATAATCAGTTCTTTGTGAACCCTATGTCATAGATTGGGGTGCGTAACATATTATGCATCCCAATCTAAATACTCAAATATGGAATGGTTTGAGGCCCTTCTGGTAGAACACATACCGTTCCATCCAAATACTTATCTTTTAGTAGCTCAGATACCTTTGAGGACACGTCGTGCGTCGGTATTAAATGGGATTCAACTATCTGTTTGTCAGATAGGTTATCAGATTTAAGATACACATCGCTGTACAATTGAATCGCCGCCTGTATTTGTACTTGCCATTGATCGTGTTTTTGATATTTGGGTGATTCAATCATTTTTATAAGGGATTCTGGTGTTGTTTTTGATCTTAGTATTTCTCCATAAGAACCATGATCAGGAATTCCGTCAGAACATTCTGCGGCACAAATAATGCTCCCATTTTTCTTTACAATTTGGTAAGCAGCGGACATTCCTTTTACTGCCTGATATAAATTCATATCTAAGGGGTAGCCACTGTTGGTTGTGACTACTATGTCAAATGGTTTGGCAACTTTTTTCATTGCCGTAGAATGGGCAAATTCGCATGCTGCTTTATGGACTTCAAACATCTCCCCAGCGTACACACTGGTGATTTTGTGGTTTTTATTGATTGTCACATCTAGGCTGAAATCGGGTGGGGATATTGTCGCGATTTCCCTTATAGAATCGTGAATAGGATTCCCGTGGGTTACTCCCCATTTGGAGTTAGGGTGATTAATCATATCGGAGTCGTGAAGATTCATTATGGTCTTAAATCCGGCTAATCCCGGGGCGACCATTTTGGGCCCCCCACTGAATCCTGCAAAAAAATGAGGTTCAACAAAGCCCGTCGTTATTTTAAAATCTGATTTCAGCCAATCTGAATTTAATATTACTGGAATACCACTTTCAGTTTGACCAATTTCCGTTAAATTATCTTCGTTAAATGCATCATGATTCAATATGTTGTAACCACTTTTCATGGGTATATCGCCCAACATCGACAATAGTTCTAATTGAGTGTTTTTGCGATGAGTACCAGTTGCTATGAATATGGTTATGTCTGAAGGAGGAATATGTCCTAATTCCTTCATGATCATGGGTAAGATAGTTTTGCTGGGCATAGGTCTAGTGATATCACATACACTTATGCCTATTTTTTGACCTGGAGTCACGGATTTGCGAAGAGGAGGTTTCCCTACTGGATTTCGTAGAGCAGTCCTAATTGCTCCTAATTCATCGGGGAGACCTGGTAAAAAATAGGGTTCTATTATTGTAGTTTGACTGTCCGGTAATTCTACTGTTAGTCCTGATTTACCATACGCCAAGTCTATTTTCATGACTATTTTCCTGTTTTCTCATTCAACTCGTAGCAGCGCTTCACATAAATGTGCAGCATCAACCAAGTCTGGGATAGTCACATATTCCCTTACTGTATGCATGCCATGGTCTGCCATACCTACGACCACTGAACTTATGCCATTTAGTCGAAATACATTCCCGTCGGTGCCTCCCCCAGAGGGTTTCATGGTTGGCTTTAAACCTAATCCTCGAAGAGTTTTCTTAACTCTTATTGTGGCTGGATCATCATCGGTAAGAGTGTAGGTCTCAAATTCTACGTGTAAATGATTATCTATCGTAGCTTCCGGAAACAATTTTTCTACTTCCTTTACCGCATCTGTGATCTGTACTCTTAGCTCATCCAAATTTTCTAGATTCGTGCTACGGAATTCACCTCTTATAGTAGTAGATTCAGGAACGGCGTTTCTGACGGTTCCTCCCTCAATCGTTCCCACGTTAACGGTAGTGGTTTCATCTAGTCTTCCTTGAGGCAGTCTGGTGATAATTTCCGAGGCTATTCTGATGGCCGATAAACCTTTTTCAGGTTCTACCCCGGCATGAGCTGCCCTGCCCGTAATCTCAATGTCAAACCCTATATAAGTAGGGCTTGATGCTGTTATTTGACTGACAGGCCCTTCACCGTCAAACACAATGGCCTCTTTGGCAGTAATCAATGAGAAATCTAAGTTTCGTGCTCCAACTAAACCAATCTCTTCTTCTCTGGTAAATGCCAGTTCTACTGGATGAGATTCAACTCCGTCTTCCGCTATAGATTCTAGGGCTTCCAGAATTGCGGAGACACCAGCTTTGCAATCGCCTCCTAATATGGTTGTACCGTCGGACACAATTTTGTCCCCTTCCACAGAAGGTTTGATTCCCCGGCCTGGCTCAACAGTATCCAGATGTGCCGATAATAAAATTGGATTTGGCCTTCTATCCGTGGCAACCAGGTTTCCATAATCGTCTCTCATTGTGGTGAAGCCTAAAGACTCCAGTCGTGATGAAATATCTTTAGCCATCTCTTCTTCTTCTCCAGAAGGGCTATCGATTTTAGCGATATCACAAAAGGTTTGTACCAGTCGGTCTCTTTTAATCATGTTATAACTCTTGTTTCAGATCTTTTAATTGAAGGGGCTCTAGCCACCCTTCAATATTAATGGATGTGTTTAGTACGGTCGATATTTGTTTGAAATGGGCATTCTACGGTCTCTGCCGAAATTTCTGGAGGTTATTTTTATTCCCGGAGCTGATTGTCGTCTTTTATATTCATTTAAATCAACAAGTTTTAGTATGTGAGCGACAATATCAGGTTCAAAGCCATCTTTTAATATTTCCTCTATTCCAAGGTCTTGTTCGATGTATTTTTCTAGTATGGCATCCAAAATTTCATATTCCGGTAGACTGTCGGAATCTTTTTGGTCCGATCTTAATTCTGCGCTAGGTGGCTTGGTTAATATCGCATCTGGTATTCGATCAGACCCATATTTGTCATTAATATGATGGCAAATTTCGTAAACCATCATTTTGGGAAGGTCTTTTATTACTGAAAAACCTCCCGCCATATCACCGTATATGGTAGCGTATCCAACTGCCATTTCACTTTTGTTTCCCGTCGTTAATAAAAGGAACCCAAATTTATTAGATAAAGCCATCATTAGGTTGCCTCTAATCCTGGATTGGATATTTTCCTCGGCTACTCCCCACTTCGTTCCGTCAAATTGGTCATTTAAGCTTTTCTCAAAAACTTGAAATATTTCTTCTATTTCAATTTGATCCATTTGTATATTTAGGTTATTTGCCAGAGCCCTAGCATCTGTTTTACTACCAAAGGAAGAAAACCTGGATGGCAATGAGATGCCTACAACATTTTCAGGACCTAAGGCTTCCACCGCGATTGCCGCTACCAAACTAGAATCGACTCCTCCAGATAAAGCTATCAATACCTTTTTAAACCCACATTTTCTTACATAATCTTTAGTACCCAATACTAATGCTTGGAATATTTCTTCCCTCTGATCAATTACTTTAGTTGTTGGGCATGGAATGCTTTTAAACTCTTTTGTCTCTTGAGGAAGGGATATATATTTTGATCTGGTTGATTCTTCAAGAGTAGATGATTTCTGGAATTTAGGGAGTTCAAAGTCATAAATGTATAAGTTCTCTTTAAACTGATCAGCTCTCATGAGTATATTTCCTGTAGGGCCGACTACCAAGCTGCCACCATCGAATACCAGCTCGTCTTGCCCACCCACCATATTTATGTAAGCTATATATACCCCATTTTCTCTAGATCTTTCTATTAATATATTTTCTCTTTCTTCCCGTTTTCCTGAATTGAAAGGGGAGCCATTAATGTTAATAATCAGAGAGGCGCCGTTATTACTCTGGACATTAGTGGGGCCGGATGAGAGCCATATGTCTTCACAGACATTTATCCCAAACCTTACTTCATTTAGATCGTATACAGGAAAATTACTACCTGTATCAAAATAACGCTTTTCATCAAAAACGCCGTAATTGGGAAGATGTATTTTTTGGTAGGTGTCGACTATTTCGTGATTATTAGTTACAGCGGCAGAATTATATATTTTATCTTCAATGGGTTCAGCGAATCCAAATATGGCCGTTATCGGGCCGGTAGATTTCGCTATTCTTTGTGCCTCGGAAACGTTGTCTGAGACAAAGTGTGTTTTGAGCAATAAATCTTCAGGAGGATATCCGGTTACAGCTAATTCTGGGAAAGCCACGACGTCAGCGCCTTGAATTTCAGCCTTTTTTATGTACTCGATGATTAAATTCGAGTTTTGCTCCAAATCACCTACTGTTGGGTTAATTTGGGCTAATGCTAATCTGAGGGTAGGCAACTCTAATAATATCCATCTATATAACTTAGAATATATTTATGGTCACTATTCTACTGAATTGTTATAGATTTAGCTTTTAGATTCTACAAATTTCTGGATTCTATCGATTGCTTCTATCAAGTTTTCAGTTGAATTCGCGAAAGATATGCGTATATATCCGGTGCCATATTTTCCAAACGACTCTCCTGCCAATACTGCCACCCCTGCTTCTTCTAGAACTTTGTTAGCAAATGCGGAACTGCTCATACCTGTTCCTTCCACGTTGGGGAACGCGTAAAAGGCCCCACTAGGCATTGCGCAATTAATCCCGTTTATTTTGTTTAGCCCATCTACCACGATAGATCTGCGGTTTTTGAATTCCTCGACCATTCTATTCGAATCTTCTTGAGTGCCGTCTGTTGCTTCTAGGGCAGCTCTTTGAGTGAAACTGGCAGTACATGACACGCTATTAGTAACCAATCTGGAAATAGGCTCAACTAGGTCACTTGGGAAAATTCCGTACCCAATTCTCCAACCAGTCATGGCATAAGTTTTAGAGTAACCATCAAGAATGACAGTCCTATCAAGCATATCTGGGAAACTAGCGATACTGTGATGAGACCCTTCATACAAAAAACGTGAATATATTTCGTCCGATAACACCGTAATATCATGCTCTTTTGAGAGTTCAGATAAGGCTTCTAAATTCTCTTTATCTATAACACTTCCACATGGATTGTTTGGAGAATTGATAATCATCAATTTAGTTTTGCTAGATATCTGACCTTTCACCTCCTCTATGTCCAAATTGAAAGAGTTTTCTTCATGCAATCTCATCGGAACCGCTTTTCCACCACAGAACTCGATCATCGATTCGTAAATCGGGAACCCAGGATTTGGATATAGAACTTCATCCCCATTTTCTATCATTGCCAGAATTATGAAAAACATTATTGGCTTGCCACCCGGGGTAACAATGACGTTTTCTTTTTTGACGCTTATTCCTCTGCTTTTGGACATATCTCTGGCTATCGAATCTTTTAAATCGTCATATCCAGGGGAGGGGTTATAAGATGTAAAGCCTTCAGATAATGCTTGTCTACCGGCCTCGACAATATTTGCAGGGGTTTCAAAATCAGGTTCGCCTATTTCAAGATGAATAATATGTTTACCTTGGGCTTCTAACTGCTGCGCTTTGGCTAGTACTTCAAAGGCTGTTTCAGTGCCGAGACGACTCATCCGCTGAGCTAATTTCATATAGAGTGGAATCTCCAGTACGACAGTTATTGACTTTAGTATACAACGACTCAGAGT
>CAYMZR010000017.1:0-29719 GCA_964394975.1 uncultured Dehalococcoidia bacterium
ATAACGATAACCATTTTACCGTTTCTTATATCATCTATAGCTTCTTCTATTTTGGCTAATGGCATGAGTATTCGTCCTTCGGAATTACTATCAAGCCAATTCTATATTAGTTTGATCTCCGTTCGACAGTTTTTCTAAGTATTTCCCTATAATATCAGTCTCTATATTTACTGTGCTTCCTACTGTTTTCAACCCTAAAACTGTGTTGTCTCTGGTGTAGGGTATCAAAGCTATACTGAAAACATTTTCGTCACAGTTTACAACCGTAAGACTGACACCGTCCACGCATATAAACCCTTTCTCGACAATGTACTTTGCTAAAGCATTCGAAATCTCAAATTCTATCGACCACGCAGTCCCGTCTTCCAGGATAGAGGTTATTATTGCAGTCCCATCCACATGGCCTTGAACAATGTGTCCTCCTAGTCGACCTCCCAGCTGAGCAGATCTTTCTAAGTTAACTTTATCTCCAGTGGAAAGATCACCTAAGTCCGTCCTACTCAAGGTTTCAGGAACCACATCAACTCGAAATGTGTTTTCCTTCAGATCTACTACAGTCAAGCAGGCACCATTGACAGAAATACTATCTTTAATTCCAAGATCTCCCATCACAGTAGAAGCTTCTATCCATATTTGTGTCTGGGTAATTTCTGAGATAACCCCCAGTTCTTCCACTAAACCTGTAAACATTAAACTCCTCTTTCACAATAGCCCGTTACTAGCATATCTGAACCAATAAATTCTCTTTTCACCCCAGTTAGCACATATTTGTCAGACATGAATTTTGCTCCTGTCCCACCAACTGCACCCAAACTAGCCCTCCCTCCAATAATACTAGGTGAAATAAAAGCCGCCACCTTATCAACCAAACCTTGATCAAATAATGAACCTAGAAGTTGAGAACCACCTTCTACAAATACAGATGATATCGGTATTTTGCCTAAATGCTCTAAAACAGAAATCAAGTCTACTTTCCCTTTTTTATCTGGAAAAGATTTCGTCGATAGATTCTTTATACTATCCGAAAATCGTACATTCTCGGCGGTGGCGACAAAAGTAGATCCCTCCTCAAATAGCATAGAGCTGTGGGAAGGAATACGACCCTGTGAATCTATTACTACTCGTAGAGGTTGTCTGTCCACATCGCGATTGACTAGCCTTGCTGTTAGCCTAGGGTCATCAACAAGCACTGTATTAACTCCAACCATAATAGCGTCAGATTCGAGCCGCATCATGTGAGCAATAGCCCTAGATTCGTCGCCTGTTATCCATTTCGACTCTCCCGAAGAGGCCGCTATTTTTCCATCTAGGCTCATAGCAAATTTAGCAGTCACAAAAGGCAATCCTGTTTTGGATAATTTAATGTGGGCTTCCAAATCAATCTCAGTTTCTTCTTTGCCTAGACCCAATATGACGTCAATGCCGGCCTTTCGTAATTGCTCGATACCTTTCCCCGAGACTCTGCCGTCTGGGTCTTCAACAGCAATGAATATTTTAGATATCCCCGATCTGATAATTGCTTCAGTACACGGAGGGGTTCTCCCGAAGTGACAGCACGGTTCCATCGTCACATACAAGGCGGAGTTTCGCACATTTTTCCCTGCCGCTGAAATAGCCACTATCTCTGCATGAGGAGATCCAGGCCTTCCAGTAAATCCTTCAGATAATACTTGCTCGTCTTTTACTATAATTGCCCCTACTGGAGGGTTGGGATTTGATATACCTCTGGCCTTTTTACCAGCAGTTATAGCCATGTCCATATATGACATGGATCACCTTCTTTCAAAATCCTGATGGACCTTGCTTGCGGTCGGGTCGGATTGACCTTGATATTTACTACCTAATTCAGGTGAGCCATATGGAAACTCAGCATCAGTGCTGAGACGAACATAAGATAATTGACCTATTTTCATGCCGTAATACAACGTTATCGGTAAATTAGATACATTACTTAATTCAAGGGTCAAATGTCCCTTAAATCCGGGATCTACATAGCCAGCTGTTGAGTGTATTAACAACCCTAGTCTACCTAGAGAGCTTTTACCTTCCACCCTTGAAACTAGATCATTAGGAAGTTCTATATGTTCTAGGGTGCTACCCAATACAAATTCTCCAGGATGTAGCATGAACGGCACATCCTCTTCTATCTCCACTTTTTCAGTAAGGTCCTCAGCACTTTGCCTAACATCTATGTAAGGAACTCTTGAATTTCGAAAAACAAGGAAAGTTTTGTCAAGGTGCACATCAACACTAGCAGGTTGAATAGCATTTTCCCCCAAAGGTTCAACTACTATCCTACCAGCTGCAATCTCTTCCTTTATGGTCCGGTCACTAAGTACCATCGTAACTCTCCGTATAATTGAGCATTGATTCTATCAATAGCTCCCAAAATTGCGCAAAAGAACCTAGCACTGAAATCAATCCAAGCATCATTTAATAGCAAACAAAGTGTTAACAGTTAGGCTGATTTCCAACTGACCGGCACTAATAGAAGTAGTAGGCGCAGCAGCCATCATCCTCATTCCGTAATCAGCTTCATAAGGTGAGTGTACAGATCCTGAATTCATCTCATCTAATTCTATTACTGGACCCAATTCCACATCGGTTAACAGAGCATATTCCTGGGCTTTCCCGACAGCGTCTTCAACTGCCATTTTACGTATTTCAGTTTGATATGAACTGGAATCGTCAACCGTAAAATCAACACCGTTAATACGGACATAATCGCCACCAGCATCCGCGGATTTATCAATTATTTCCCCTACGTTATCAATCTCATAAATTTTAGCTTTTACCGTATTGTTTACGGTATAGCCGGTAAGTACTTGAGTCCCTATCCTTTTCCCATTTATGGTCACTTCTTCATAGTCATATCTAGGAGAAATGCTAAATCTAGTCGTTTGGATGTCCTTTTCTTCTACCCCTTCATTTTTAAGGACGTTAACTACTGAATCCATAGCCTTTGAGGATTCCGATCTCGCAGTGCTTACCTTCCCAGCGAAAACTTCCACCCCTACCTGAAGTATGGCAACATCTGGTTCCACGGAAACGGTACCAGTTCCGGAAACTCTTATACCTCCGATTGCACCATCAACATGTAGAGAATCTAAATTGGCAACACCTCTAACCGTTCCTTCTTCACCGAAGGTAGAAGAAGAAGCATACACAGGGGATAAGGCAGTTGGCTCCGGAACTCCAATACCGGTATTGGAACTAGATTCCTTTCCTGAGCAGGCAAAGGCAGCAATCAATATTAAAAGAGCTAAGACAACAAATTTGTTCATCTGGTCACCTCTAAATTTTGCATAGAAGGAAAATGGTCACTGATAAAAGGATACAACTTTAAGGTATAGAAAAACCTTAATTATGAAGCCATTTCTTGCCTTTGAAGATATAATTAGGTGCTATGTATATTTATGAAAGAAAAATCCAAAGAGCAATACGAGAAATTGTGGAGACCGCCATATTGGCCATGTTTGTCTTTTCAATTTTGTACGTATCAATCCAAAATTACCAAGTTGAGGGTTCCAGTATGACCCCGAATATCAACCAGGGTGATTGCGTATTAGCCAATAAGCTTGCTTACTGGAAAATACCCGAAAATACTTCAGGTTTTTTCTCTCACAACGATGCCACCACCCAAAAAGTAAAATACCTATTTGGAGACCCCAATAAAGGTGATGTAATTGTTTTTACATTTCCGCTAGACCCCACTCGACATTTCATAAAAAGGGTGATAGCCAAGGAGGGTGACAGTGTTCATATTGACAATGGGAATGTATATGTAAATAGCGTCCTGCTCCAAGAACCCTACTTAGACCCTTCTCTAAATGATAGTTCCAACTGGGGGCCCAACGTAGTAGGACTTGGAAAATATTTCGTTCTCGGAGACAACCGAAAAGCTAGTAACGATTCCAGATCATGGGGAACAATTACAAGTGAACACATAGTCGGGAAATATTTAGCCAGATACCCTTCATCTATCTGCTCAATAGCCCCCATAACTCAAGAAAACCTACGATAGAAACAGAATTGTTCTTGAAGACCTGAAATGCTATATATAGAATTGTTGTTTAGTGAAACAAAATGGGCCGGTAGCTCAGTTGGCAGAGCATCGGACTTTTAATCCGAGTGTCGTGAGTTCGAATCTCACCCGGCTCACCATTTTGTAGTCACGAAAGCAATGGTTTTACGTCCCGTCAGGGTTATCCAATTCTCATCTTGCCGACATTTTTTTGAATTAAAGCCCTGACATAGATACTGCGATGGTGGGAATAATTTTAGCCTGTACATATTGCGGAGAATTAATTAAAGGTGTAGTAGCAGACGGAGTGATTCGGTTGCTAACTGAAAGGTATGAAAAGCATAAGTACGCGACAATAATGGAGAAAGGAAATCCGGCCTCATTTCTACCGAAGTTTGATACAACGGTTGGCACTTGTTAATTGATATTAACGGCCTAAAAATTTGGTCGGAAACTGCCACCACTCTATAGAGGGACACTCCCCCGTCCACGGTTCGCATTGGCGAGAATGCTGCGTGACACCCCTTGCCACAGTGAAGATGCTAAGATACAGACAGATTCAATTCGGGGACCCAATATGCCATACATAAACGAAGGTAATTTACCTATTCACTACCACGTAAAAGGCTCGGGGCCAGCGTTAGTACAACTCCATGGTTTCACTGGCAGCTTGGTCGACTTCAACCTGGAACCATACCTGCAA
This sequence comes from uncultured Dehalococcoidia bacterium, assembly GCA_964394975.1. GTDB lineage: Bacteria > Chloroflexota > Dehalococcoidia > Lucifugimonadales > UBA826 > UBA11996. The sequence goes on from CAYMZR010000017.1 coordinate 4,728, forward strand.
CTTGCAGAGAATTACACCTTAATACAAATCGATTTGCGGGGTCATGGGTTGAGTATGAAGTCACATGACCCAAACGATTACCAGATTAAATACTTTGTAGACGATTTGGCTGCAATACTCGACACAGAAGGTTTTGATAAGGCAAATGTTATGGGTTTTTCACTGGGAGGCATTCTTTGTTACGCTTTCCACAAACATCTAAGGCAGCGTATCAACTCCCTAATTGTTGTGGCTTCACACCCTTACAGGTTCGACGCCCCAGTAGAAGTAGACTTTCTTCGAGATCTCAATGAAGCTTTGGAACAAGGGATGGAAGCTATGGTAGCTAGAGCTGAAGCACAATTAGGAGCCCCGTTACCTGAAGATCGGAGGCAATTGCTGTTAAGAAACGATCACTTAGCTCTGATCGCACAGCAACAGCACGTGGACGCTCCAATCAATCTTAGCGGCCTCGATGTAGGTCTCGATCAGACTGAGGTGCCAATATTTTTGACAATAGGTACAGATGACTTTTTGTACCAAAGGGCAAAAAAATCATCGGGCGTGATCAAAGGAATCGATTATCTAGAGATTGAGGGCTACGAGCATGGCGGATTCTTAGGTGCCGCATCAGATCAGATATATCCTCGGCTAACAACCTTTTTGACCAGGCATAATTAGATTGCTGTCCACACACCGTAACCACCCTACATAGGACACTCCCCCGTCCACGGTTCCTATGAGCGAGAATGGTGCCTGACACTCCTTCCTACAAATTCTCCTCAAATCTGTATTTGACGAGACTAAATAGTGTTTCTAAATTTATTCTCTCGATGGTGGTGCAGGTAAGTTTTTATATAGCGAAAAAACAACCCCTGATTCGTGGGTCCTTTCTGTCAGAAATGCGTGTTAATTCGTAAAAGGTAGTGCAGGGAATCCTGAAATTAATTGGTCGGAAACTGTAACCACCGTATCCTGTCCAGATACGGAACTATTTTTTGCGACGGAACACGTATCCTTTTCCATATTTATAGACTAGAAATACAATGAGTGTTACTCCAATGAAGATGGGTGAAAAGACTATTATCCCTATCAAGAAGTTTGCGATATGTTTCGAAAAAGAAACCATATCCCTTACTGAATTGTCTAGAGAATCGAAGAAACTCCAACCACTACCTGTAATTGGAACTTCTTCTGTCATATAGATATTCAAAACGGAGTTATCTGTGGTTTTACTAAGATATTTCATCCTTCCCTCAAGGCTATCTATCTCGCCCCTGAGTCTCATGAGTTCTCTCTCTACACTCATTATTTCTTCCACATTGGCTGTTTCGGAGAGAAGGGCTATGAAACGTTTCTCTGTTTCCTTCATCACATTCAATTTCGCTTCGGTATCTACAAATTCTTCAGTCACATCAATGGAATTGATATTTTCATTTGTAACTTTCGTAGCGATATGTTTCATGACCCCAATTAATTCATAGAATGAATCTCTCGGAATAAGAGCTGATATGCTGGCGTAACGGTTAACCGAGTCTCCTGAATCTGACGATGTGATACTACCGCCATATTGGATGACCAGTGCCCTAGCTTGTTCTAAAGCGGCAGGTACGTTTTGAACTTCTAAAGACAAATTCCCGTTTATTTGGATTCTAGGTTCTGGCGAACCTTTGGAATAATTTCCCACTTCGGGCGCTGGGGCATAGGCAGGGCTGCTCATTGCGTAGTCAGAAGACATAGCGCGAGCCATTTCTAGGCCAGACGACACCGAAATGTCGTCATCTGAACACGAGATGACAAGACTCGATAACAAAACTACAAAAATAGTAACAAAAGCTTTCATGAAATCGGTTTGACAGTTGATTAAAAACACTATTTACATCTCGTAACATTCTACCAAAGGGAAAGAAGGAGTATTTTCACCTGCCACTACTCTAATACTTGAATAGCATCCCAGTAGGGTATTAATCATGCCGCCATTATAGGTATCTTGGTATTATGTACATCAGGTAGCGCAATTATTTCGCAATTTTCCAGGAGGTTTCAATTGGGAATTACTCTGATACGTGGAAAGTATCTAATTAGCGAGATCACTGGTCCAAGTTCAGCAGTTGTTTTATCAGATGGCGCTGTCTGCCAGCGGGACGGTGAGATAATAGATGTTGGACAATATGAAGATCTTAGAGATCGATATCAATACGATGAAATAATCGGCTCAAGCAATTTTGTAGTGATGCCAGGGTTAGTCAATGATCATTTCCACGTTGGCTTAACACCGTTTCAGCATGGAGCTCCCGACTTACCACTGGAGCTGTGGGCATTTTCCCGGATGCGTGCAAAAGATGTGGACCCGTATTTAGATCATCTTTATGGGGCTGCTCTTATGATCAAGTCAGGAACCACAACGGTACAAGCTCTACATCAGCCGGCAAAAGGAAAAGGGCCCTTCAATCTTGAGAACTCGGAAAAAGTAATTCAAGCATATCGTGAATCCGGAATGCGGGTTTCGTATGCTCCTATGTTGGCAAACAAAGATTTCCTGCTAGTAGGCGGTCGAGGTGGAGAGGATGAGTTTGCCACCGATCTACCTGAAGACTTATGCAGACGATTCAAGGAACTTACTGGCCCATCCTATCTACCGTCTGAAGAAATAACAGCCATGGTGGAGGATCTTTACGCAAAATATTATGAGAGACCTGAGGAAAAAATTCGTGTAACCGTGGCGCCTAGTAATGTTCATCGGTGCACTGACAATTTGCTTGTAGGACTACGTGAACTTGCTTCAAAATACGCAACTGGAATTCATATTCATCTCCAAGAGACGATATACCAGAAACTGTATGGACTGCGCACCTGGGATAAAACGCCACTTCAACACCTTAAGGATCTCGATTTCCTAGGATCAGACGTGGTCTGTGGCCATGGTGTGTGGGTTACAGATGAAGATATAGAAACTATGGCTTCTCATAGGGTGTCTTTGTGTCACAATGCCAGCTCTAATCTGAGATTGAAGTCAGGAATAGCTCCAGTGAATTATTTCCTCGACAAGGGTTTAAGAATTGCTCTTGGTAGTGATGAAGCAGGTCTTAACGACGATAAAGACATGGTGCAGGAGATGCGACTTGCTCTCAACGTTCATAGAGTTCCTGGAGTGGACAAAACTCCTCCGACGGCGCACCAAGTATTTCAGATGGCTACCGTTAACGGTGCATATGCCAGTTCCTTCGGTGATCGTGTGGGAACGTTGAAGGTGGGTAAAAGGGCAGATATTGTATTGATGAATCTGGAGAACATTGAGAACCCATATTTGAATCCAGAGGTATCAATTGTAGACGCTGTGGTACATCGGGGAAGGAGTGTAGATATAGATACGGTCCTCGTGGAGGGCGAGGTTATTATGAGGGGGAGGAAGTTAACCCAAATTGACGAGGAAATCTTATATAAAGAAGTCGGAGAGATGATGTCTCGTTCCCCAACGGAAGATGAATTAAATCGAAGGGATTTAGCAGAGAAACTAGAGCCTTACCTAGCGAATTTTCTTGAAGGTGCTGTGCCGTCATCAGACCAGACACACTATTACTACAACGCAAGAGATTAATTTCAAATTTTATTTAGAAAATCAGTAAATATAGCATATTCAGAATACGTACGAGCGTGCCATTTTTGGTTTGGCAATTCATACAGTTAGTTGCACTCGGTTTATTAATAAACTTGCAAACATCACAGATTTTTGTGGGCTCACAACGCTGTAACCTGCCACAGTTTTGACAAAAGGGTTGGTACCCGGTTTTATGGTTGCATTCCCCACAGTAAGGGTAGGTTGCGAATCGCCAACTCAGATAATATCCAATGAAACCAAAAATAAATACCATTGGCCAGCAAACCAATTGGAACCCAATACCAGCAGAGAAAATTAAACCGCCTAGACCTGCCTCTATGAAAAGCCCTACTAGGACACAGCCTCAGAACCATAGTCTTCCTATCATTGTTCTTTAGTACATGACGCCATTATAAATAATTCAAAAATGTGTGCCGTACTATGCTCGCTAGATAGATATGGCTGGGGACGAACCTCTTTCAAGGATTAAGAATAAGTTAGAAAAACGGTGCTCGGTGCGGTATGCTAACCAAAATAAGGAGGAAATATGGCCGCCTACGTTATTGTTACTCACCCTGTGAAAGATTTTGGTGCTTGGAAGATAGTTTTTGACGAGTTCGAACAGCTTCGAAAAGAAGCTGGTGAACTAACGGCAGTTGTCTTGAGACATGCAGACGACCCTAACATCGTTAGCGTTCTTAACACATGGACCAGCGTCGATGCAGCCAAGGCATTTGTCGCTTCGGAAGAAATAAAAAAAGGCATGGGGGAAGCTGGTGTCACTGCACCACCCACCTTTGTCTTTGCCAACTCAGAATAGCCCATTGATTTAGAACATGTGCAGGTAGCGGCACTCAAAGCACCCAGCATTAATGATATTGCTTTCATAAAGTTCTCTCGACTGTGTATGACACCATTCTTAAGATGGCTGAAAGAAAAAGAAAGAGTATTTTCACTTATTATTGGTATTATGTGCCCATGAAAAAGGTAGCGCTCATAGCGTTGGTTCTTTTGTTGACCGCTGGATGTTCTGAAACTGAGGTGGACACCCCTTCATTTACTGATGGTCAGGCGACCGCACTAACAATAGAGGCAATATGTGATGGCTTAAGTTATGACTTTGCAATGCAAGAAGGTTCCCCTCTTCCTCTGAGTGAATTTACTGAAGAATATCAAGGTCTTGGAGTATGGTTAGTCCGTCTGGTTGTTAAAAATGACTACAAATGGAATGTTTATGAGTCCACTGGTACTGTAACAACCGCCGGCACTTATGAAACTTATATGAAATATGGAACCTCAAGAACCGCTACGAGACATATCTGTTAGCTATATTGCCTTTTGCACGCATCTTAACTATATTGTAGTCATTGATGGGAATAGAAAAACCCGGCATGCAAGGTTATTTTTCAGAAGGTGAATTGTTATGACAATCTCTAAGGAAGAGTTAGATCTAGCCCCTGCTGTGCGTGAGTTCGGCGAGGATAATAATCTTGATCTGAGTTGGCTCGATACTAGAGGTGAATGGGGTGTTAAGGCCGAACCTTCTAAAAGAGGCTTGACGCTGGGAGATATTCAACTAGGTAGCTATGGAGAACCTGGGGATCATAGCGACAATATGACAGGTCGACCAAGAGGGGCCAAAGCCAGGAATGACGCATACAGAGTTGGTGGATACAAGATTCGATCGAAAGCGGATATATGGTTATCAAATGCTCATGTGCTTTATGAAGAATCTCTTCAAAGGCAATGGAGTTCTGCTACTGATGTTCCATGGGAAACAATCAAACCCTTACCAGATGATATTGAAAGAGCTCAATGCCAGCTAGCTACTTTTTTAACCGAGGTTGAATTTGTGGCTGCAGAAGTTCCGGGAAGATGGTTGGCCTCGACGACACCAGATTATTTCGAACCGAGAATGTTCTTAATCTCCCAGGTGATGGATGAGTCAAGGCATCTTGATGTTTTTCGTAAGAGGGCTTTTGCTAATGGTGGGGGCCTGATGCAGAGGCCGAATGTCACGACAAGTGGAACTGTTGGTAGTATTGACCTGTCCAATGATTTCACTGAGATGTCTTCTAGGTTGCATATCACAGGTGAGGGGTCTGTGCTTACTATATTTAGAATGGGTGAGTTGATGGCCTATAACGAAGCGGAAAAAACTATCTATAGATTAGCGGCGCAGGACGAAGCTCGCCACGTCGCTTTTGGGGTGATGCATCTACGATATTTGGCTGAAACTGAGCCAGAAAGGAAAGAAGAAATTCACTGTTACCTTGATGAAGGAGAAGGTGCTCTTGTGGCCGGAAATCAAAACCCAGCGTCCAGAGATACTGCCCAGAGTGAAGCTTTGGCTATTTTGCTAGGCGGAGGGGAGAAGAATTTTGACGAAGGTTATCGAAAGTTAATGGCGATTCGAAAACGGCAAGCTAGGGAATATGTACAGCGAGTTAGATCGGCTGGCTTCGGGGAGAGGTTTGAAAACGGGCGAGCAAATCAGGAATTATTGGCATACACGCGCTGAGCTATAGCTGATTAATATGACGAACAAAGATAATGAACCTCAGGAGTCTGCCAGGGTAAAGTCTCGTAGACGGGTAAACGAAAGGTTAAGAGATGCCATTTCTAAGGAGACTTCTGGCGACCTCAAAGATGTAGAGATTCCTCCTAAAAAGCTTGATTGGATGAAACGCACGTATCAGTGGGGGGTAAAAGCCGACCTCACCGATAGTGGTTTGACAATCGGGGCCTTAAATGTGGGCATATATGGGGAAATACCGGACAGGTGGGATGATCAAAGTAGGATGCCGAGAGGGGCTTATCCTATGCCAGGTGTTCCTCCGATTGGATATTCCATATCTGAGAAACGGGACCTTTGGGCTGATAACGCAGCAGATCTTTATGAAGAGGCTATTCAAAGAAGATGGACCCCGGCTACAGACATACCATGGGAATCCGTTGCTCCATTGTCGGATGATGTTGAGGCTGCTGTCTGTCAACTGTGTACCATGTTATGCCAGCACGCCAACACTGAAATTGAAACGTTGGGGGCATGGCTTCACCAAATGTCTTATGGTTATCATGAAGTTAAACTTTTTCTCGCCTCGGAAATGTTTGATGCGGCAAGACATTTTGAGGTATTCAGAAAAAGGGCCCTTTCCAACGGTGGCGGGTTGGGTATTGAGCTAAAGGGAGATGTAAAAAGAATGATAATAGAGAGTAGAGGTGGATGGAGCGAAACGGCTTTACTTCTCTATTTATTGCGAGGTCTTTTCACATTTACCATATACAGATACGGTTCCATTCTTGCGAATAATGACGCAGAGAGAGCTATTTTCGAAAAATCCGTACAAGATAAAGCTAGGCATCTATCTTATGGTCTCGAACATCTCAGGTATGCCATAACAAGACAGGATGATAAGCATTTAGTATTCAACAACCTTTTAGGAATCGGGGAACGGCTGGTAGCCAGAGAATGTAGGGATCCGATAGTACTGGAACCTCTCGCAGTGATTTTTGGCGGTGGTGTTAAGGGCGCGCAGTCAGGAATAAAAACCACCCAAAGACTCATGTCTGACTATGTGAACCTCTACCTGTCTTCATTGAAGACTATCGGTATTGATCGATCTGATTCTTTATCGGATGATCTTAAGTCTTACCTTGCTTAGAGAGAATTAGATGCCTGTGATTTTTCCGTCACTAAGTTGGTTTGAAGAATTGAGAAATCGTTTTAACTCAAATGGAAGGGGTAATCAAGTTGGGGTTGGTACATGTGACGCATTAGTGGGGGTGGCTTGCGGAGAAAAACTCTTTACATTGCAATTTGAGGCATTTGAATGTACGCATGTTATGGAGTTGGAAGACGAGTCGGCATTAGAACATACAGATTTCTATCTGGAACTACACCCTGACGACTGGAAGGATATGATTATTAACATCAAAGAAAATAATGGAGCCGACCTAAGTTTCACCTTGAACACCTTAGACCTGGAATTACCCGATGGTCTTGCCAAGTCGTGGACTGAGGATCAATATCGGCAAGATTTATTTTTTAGATTCAACCAAACATTCCAATATTTTTTTGATGCGTCCGCTGATGTAGAAACTGTTTTTGAGGAGATGTACATTGACTGAAGGTGTCACCCGTCATTTACTTGAACGACTAAAAGACTGTGCAAACGGGTCATCTCAATTCAGGAATTTAGGTACTATCGATTGTCATTTTGGAATAAAATCTGGATCAGACATTTTCGCGATAAAATTTGAATCATTCACGTGTGTGGAAGTAAGACTCTGGGAAGAAGATAGACTTAGAGAGCTAGATTTTTACTTCGAAATGAAACAGGAAGAATGGCAAGATTGGTTTTGTTCATTAGAAGACGTTAAAAGCGTCACGGATAAAGTTGGACTAAATGAAATGGACCTAAAACATCCCGATGGCGTCTTAAGGTGCTTTGATGAGGTCGGCAGGCTAAAATTCTTTAGATATATGAATTCTTTACAGGAATTTTTCAATTGCGTTGGATCGTCTGATTTTCGAGAGGATTAAGAAATCTGGGGAGGAAGCTTATGCCTTTGTATGAATTCAGGTGCCGTGGGTGTTCCGGACGAGTAGAAAAGCTTTGGAGAAATTTTAGCCCTCCGGATTCCATAGAATGCACCGAATGCGGCAGTCAGGATACTTTTCGGATTGTCTCAAAGGTTGCGTTCAAAAGGGATATTGTTTCTGAATTGGATTCCTTGGACCCCAAATACGACAAAATGATAGATAGTGCTATTGGAAACACTCAATCGGCAGATCCGTACAAATATATATCGAAGTCTATCCCGTTAAGTGCGTCAGACAAAGACTAAATGAATTTTTAGATGTTGGTTTTTTTGAAGTAACAACTCAAGTAACGTTTCAATCAATGGTTTCATTCTAATTTGTAACTAAATCGGAGTTTCCGTGGTTGCTGCAAAAATCCGCAAATATTTGAATTGCCGTCATACCTCTTTTTAACTCGTAACGACCGCCGACTACACTTTCATTCTTCTTTTGGAATAACTTCTCCCGATCGTAGCTGCTTCCTCACTTTGTCCGGCTATCACTCTTGCTCCAGAATCTATCACCTCTTTAATATTGTCAGGGGTCCCTGTCTCAAGAAATCTCACGCCATTTTTATGACAAGCCTGTTTAACTCTTAATGAAGCGTCCTTAATCCTCTGGTCTGGCGCAGCACCTCGGACTCTTTTTATTTTCATTGACATCGACATATCCCCCGGCCCCATTTCAGCAAATCCAATACCAGGTACACTTAATATTTGCTCACAATTGTTCAATCCCCCCAAAGTTTCAATCTTGAGCCCTAACAGAAGTTCTCCTTCTGGATTTAGAGGCCACGGATCTGCTTTAGCCCTGTATTCATTGTCATCTTCAAGGCCCCACTTCAATTTAGCCTTAAATTCTGAACCTACTCCCCTTGTCCCATCTTGGAGACCATAACCAACACCTTTATCGTTAAGCTTAAACCTACAAGATTCCACAAAGGCAGCAACCGCCTCTGCAGTAGTAGCCTCACACAGTAATATTCCGTGAACACCTCTCGCCAAAATTTGTCTAATTTGCCATGCGTTGTACCTGATAACCTCCGCATTTTCCCCTTGAACAGGAAGTTCTACAATTATTGTAGGAGTTACATGTCCAGATGGTGTAGGCCCTCCATCCACTAATCCATCCATATAAGCTTCCAGTCCTCCCATATCAAACGCACCGTGTTCCATACCTATATTTATGTAGTCCGCCCATATTTGCGAATCTTTTTTCCCTTGTTCATATGTCAGAAAATTTCTATCAAAAGAATGTAGTCCCGTGTAGTAAATTGGCTGGTCATCATCCAATAGTTCGATAGCCCTGTTGATTCTTTTAGCCATGTTTAATTCTCCTCACTCAGTTCTCAACAAAACGTATAGATTATCCCGTATAGTGTCAACTTAACTAAAAGGAGAATATATGGCTGCATATGTTATTGCTGATGTAAATGTAACTGATGCTGAATTATTCGAGAAATATTTTGAACAAGTCCCAGCAACAGTGGCACAATACGGCGGGAAGTATTTAATCAGAGGCGGCAAGGTCGAAAAATCTGAAGGAGATTGGGAACCTACTCGATTCGTTGTTATAGAATTTGAGACCATGTCCATGCTAAAAGACTGGTATTCATCACAAGAGTACAGTGGACCATTACAAATCCGACACCAATCTGCTGACACCAATATCTTGTTTGTGGAAGGATTATAGAATCCCTAAGTTGGCTTCGAACAAAAAACAATTATTAAATTAAACAAGAGGTACGAATTGGCAAGTTATCATGTTACACATATTCATTCCTTTGAAAATTGTTTCTCAGGAGACGAAGAATCCATGGGTTTATGGAAACAAATACCTTCCTTAGCTGAAAAAAACAATGTGTCGATTAATTTTTTTAAAGTTAATCCTACTGAACACACATTTTTCATATTAATGGAAGCCGAAGATTACACCCATATTGAAAATACTATCGGTCAATGCAAAAAATTGGGTGATTTCAACATCACTCCTGTGATTGAACAAACCTTCTATTAATAATTGGCCTTTAAAACCAATCCCGTTTAGGAAGTGAAGGTAGTTTGGTGTAACAAAATGTGTGGACGTTTTTCTGTATATTTAGACGAGCTAGAATTACAAAACAGCTTTCCAAATCATGACACATCTCAATTTAGTGGGTTTAAAGTAACTAATTTCGCACCCACAATGGAAATGCCAATAATCGTTGAACGGCAAGTAGTAAATATGCGATGGGGCCTGATTCCATCTTGGGCATCAGATAAATCGTTTGCGAACAAATTAATCAATGCTAGAGGAGAAACTCTTCTCGCAAAACCTTCCTTCAAAAAGCTGGTTAATACTCAGAGATGCATTATTCCTGCAAACGGATTCTATGAATGGAATCCTCTAAGTAAACAGCCCTTTTTCATCCAACCTACCAATAGTTTAATGATGAATTTATGTGGCCTACACACTCTATGGATTGATGAAAGTCAGCAACCGGTAAATACATTTACAATAATTACCACTGAGGCCAATCAGTCAATGTCGGATATACATCCCAGAATGCCGGTTATATTGGAACAAGGCAATGAACAAGAATGGCTGAGTAGAAAAAACAAATTTGAGACAATTCGACATTTCATAAAACCAATCGGAGATTTAGAAATATCGGTCACGCCAATAGATAAAATAATCTAACGCACAGTAAGAATTAACCTACCCTTCATACCTATAACGAATTGCAGCCTCTTCATCTAGATCACATCCCCAGCCTGGGTCTGAGGGTATCGAAATGTATCCACCATCCACATTGGGCACTGATGTAGTTATTTCATCTCTCCATGGAGCAGAATCAACGTCACTTTCCATGATCCTGACGTTTGAAACAGAAGCAGTTAAATTCAAACTCTGATATGTAGAAAGATGGGAGTTGTAATTATGAGGTGCAATGTTTACGTCATATACCTCTGCTAGGTCAGCCACCTTCTTTGCCTGTGAAAAACCTTGCCATTGAACATCAATCTTAAGAGTATCCATAGACATCGCTTCCAAAAAAGGCTTGTATTGCCTAAGTCCTAATAGCTGTTCCCCTGTGCAAATAGGCGTCCGTTGAGATGATTTTAGCTGTACAAGAGCATCTGGGTCCTGATTATCTATTTCAAGCCAGAATAAATCATAAGGTTCAAGGGCTTTCCCCAGAGCAATTGCGCCTTGGGTCTTGAAGTTGTAATTAATATCCAGGCAAATATCAATATCTGGCCCAACAGCGTTTCTCATAGTGGATATCTGGTGAACAGCATGATCAACCAATTCAGTTGGAGTGTTTTGATCATTTGAATCAGGATTCAGATCAGAAATAATGAAAGGTTTTTCACCTGGAAAAATTAAATTAGTTTTAAAAGCGGTGTAACCTTGCTCAACCGCCTCAACAGCGCATTCTCCCAAGTCATCCATCGTTCTCAAATTAGGTCTGTCGTACATCTGTGGGTGCATAGCTCTATACGTCCCTAAATGTGACCAATAGACTCGCTGTTTATCCCTATGGGGTCCTCCGTGAAGTTCATATACCGGTACTCCTGCATCCTTTCCTTTGATGTCCCAAAGGGCTAGTTCTAAACCAGCAATCGCCATAGCGGTGGCTCCGCCAGACGAAGATCGAGTGCGCCTGTACATATCCATATAGAGTCTATCGACCGGCCGAGGATCCTTACCTATAAGAGCGGAACCAATGTCCTGAACCAGACCAGGCAACCCCTTCCTAAAAATACCCGTCCCAAATTCACTGTATCCGGTAATACCTGTGTCAGTACGAATTGCGCAAAAAATCCATACTAGGTCCTGTATAGATTTCACTACAAAAGTGTCTATCTTAGTTATTTTCATATTATTTATTTCCTACAGTTATTTTTTGCACAAAGATCTATTTATTCCAAGAATATTTTCTTGCCGTATCTTCAACCAGATCACAACCCCATCCAGGTTCAGTAGGAACCTCCATATACCCTTTATTAACAACAGGCAAAGCGGTAAACAATTCATCTTTCCAAGGAACGGTTTCCGGGTCGCTTTCCATAATCCGAACGTTCGATACAGAAGCACATAGGTGAACCGATTGAAAGCTTGCAAGCTCTGAAGCGGGATTGTGAGGTGCTATGTTCATCTCATATGTCTCTGCGATGTCAGCTACTTTCTTCGCAGGTCCAAACCCCTGCCATTGAACGTCAACTTTCACAGTGTCCATAGCATGCAAATCAAAATATGGAAGATATTCTCGAACAGTAAATCTTTGTTCTCCGGAACAAACCGGTATGTGAGTGGAGTTTCTTAGTTGAGACAGGGCCTGAGGGCTCTCGTTGTCATGTTCTATCCAAAACAGGTTATAAGGCTCCAAGGCTTTTGCTATTCGAATAGCTCCTTCCGTTTTAAAGTTATAATTAATATCTAAAAGTATGTCGACAGACGGCCCAACGGCTTCTCTCATTACTGATATTTGTTTTTCCACATGTCGGACAATATCAGTATCTGCCCTCTGATCGTGATCTCTATCATCTCTGCCTTGTGATATTGCGATTGGATTCTCTCCTGGCCATACAATATTTGTTTTGAAAGCATCGTATCCTCTTTCAGGGGCTTCTTTCACCGCTTGAGCAACAGCATCCCAATTATTTAACGGTTTCCCGGGGGCCAAATTAGGGTCGTGAACTCGTGCGCTAACCATATGTGACCAATAAACTCTTTGAGATGACCGGTGCGGTCCTCCAACTAAATGAGAAACCGGTAGCCCTAGCGCTTTCCCTTTAATATCCCAACAAGCTAGTTCCACAGCAGCAATCCCCATCTGTGCGATTCCACCAGGTACATCTCGAAAATTCCTGTAGAGATCAAAATATATTTTTTCGACAGTTCTCGGGTCTTTTCCTATTATCAGTGGCTTAAAATCTTCGACAAATCCGATAAGTGAGTTTGCGATCGCTCCTCTTCCGAATTCACCGTATCCAGTGATACCTTCGTCGGTTCTTACGGCTGAAAACAACCAGGGTCGTCTACCTCCGCTAACCACAAATATTTCAATGTCAGTAATTTTCATAATCAATCTCCATTTCAGCCGGACACTCTAACTCACTTTGTTAAGCCAATCTGATGCATGTTCCCCAACAAGCTTGATCTTACTTCCTGCAATTCCAGTATGTCCACATAGAAAATCAGTCAAGTTGATCTTATCAACCAGGGTGCAGAGTTGGAGTGTGTATAATCCATCTCAATTCGCTGACAATGATTTTATAAAGGGGCTAGTATATTGACTTACTTTAATTCACGACGGTCTGCTGTTGTTGCGAAAAATGGCGCAGTTGCTACCAGTCAACCGCTTGCGGCCCAAGTAGGCTTACAGATCCTTCAAAAAGGTGGAAATGCTATTGATGCCGCTGTCGCTACTGCTGCAGCCTTGAACGTATTGGAGCCGATGTCTACCGGAATTGGCGGGGATATGTTTGCCCTAATATGGATGGCTGACACTAAAAAGGTGACCGCCATTAACGGCAGCGGACACTCGGCAGCCGGTGCAAATCCTGAAGATGTAATCTCCAAAGGTTATCGCTCCATACCTAACAATGGGCCTGATGCTGGATTAGCAGTCAGCGTCCCAGGTACTGTGGATGGCTGGCATAAATGCCTAGAAAGACATGGCACTATGACTTTGAAAGATGTGCTAGAACCTGCAATTCGCTATGCAGAAAACGGATATGCCGTCACAGATGTGATTGCCTACCAATGGGGTGAATCTGAAGCTAAGTTAAAACAAAGACCATCAGGTTCGGAAATGCTATTAAATAACAAAGCACCTCGTCAGGGTGATTTTGTAAAACTAGAGAATTTAGGAAAATCCCTTAAGACAATTGCAGAAGATGGGCCAGAAGGTTTTTACAAGGGCGATATTGCACGAAAAATATCTAACTATGTGCAGTCAGAAGGGGGTTGGTTAACGGAAGAAGATCTCGCAAACCATAGTTCCGATTGGGATGAGCCCATTTGTACAAATTATCGAGATGTCACTGTGTGGGAATGTCCCCCAAATGGTTCTGGTATTGCGGCACTAATAGCTATGAATATCGCAGAGGGTTTTGACATAGCTTCAATGGGGCCCCAATCTGCAGATCGATATCATTACCTAATCGAATCTCTTAAATTGGGATATGCAGACGCTCTACAATACGTGACAGATCCGAGAGTTACAGATGTACCCATAAAAGGACTGTTATCAAAATCCTATGCTACAGGACGTAGAGGAAAAATAAGTACGGATCAAGCTATCAACGATGTTTCCTATGGAAACCCTGTACCAAATGCAGACACAGTATATTTAACCGTTGCAGATAAATATGGGAATGCCTGCTCCTTTATTAATAGTCTGTACTCAGGATTTGGGACTGGGTTAGTAGTCCCCGAAACTGGTATCGCTTTACAGAATAGAGGGTCTTTATTCTCATTAGACTCTTCTCATCCCAACTTTCTAAGGGGTAATAAACGGCCATACCAAACCATAATACCTGCCATGGCAACGAGAAATGATGAAATGTGGCTTAGCTTTGGTGTTATGGGTGGATTTCAACAACCTCAAGGCCACCTACAAGTTATTTCGAATATGGTTGACTTCAACATGAATTCCCAACAGGCTCTTGACGCCTTAAGGTTCAGCGTTGATATCGAAAGACCTGGGACTGTCCGGGTTGAAGAAGACATAGATCCAGAGGTAGTTTCAGAACTAAGCAAAAGGGGTCATGAAATAGAAGTAGTGTCTGGATACAATAGAATCATGTTCGGTGGAGCTCAAACAGTCAGTCGAGACCCTGAAACAGGGGTGCTTACGGCAGGATCTGAGCCCAGAAAGGACGGGGCGGCTGTGGGATACTAAAGAAGCAAAACACCTTACTTATTTAGAATTATTTTTATTGTTTTTCAAAGGTAACTTTCTCCCCATGTGTTCTTCACCACGAGAGTAGGCTAATTGAATCTGCTTTTGGCGTTCTCTGGAATTAGCTATTTGTAAATCTGACAATTTCCCATAGCACTCGGGGCAACTCACTCCCTCCTCGTAGAACGGGGAAAGAAAATCATCAGATGACACAGGCTGCTGGCAACCGTAGCAAAGAATGTACTGCCCTTCATCTAGTCCATGTGTCAAAGAAACTCGGTCGTCAAACACAAAGCACTCTCCCTCCCACATACTTTCAGCCTTTGGAATTTCTTCCAAATATTTAAGTATTCCTCCCTTTAAATGAAAGACGTTTTCAAATCCGATCTGTTTCATATACGCAGTCGCCTTCTCGCATCTAATCCCACCCGTACAATACATCGCAATTTTTTGCGTTTTATTTTCTATGTTGGACAAGTCATCAACCCAATTCGGAAATTCACTAAAGCTCTCAGTATTTGGATTAACAGCATCCTTAAACTTGCCCATTGATACCTCGTAAGTGTTTCGGGTATCTATTACCATCACCTCATCCTGAGTAATAAATTGGTTCCAATCTCCTGGTTCTATATATTCACCAGATTGAGTCAAAGGATCAACATTCTCCATGCCCATTGTCACAATTTCTTTTTTAATCCTCACTTTCATGCGCCTAAAATTCCTGGAAGAGCTTTTTGAAAACTTGATTTCCAATTCGTTGATTTCATTCCATGAACCAATCCAATCTATTACTAGATGTATAGCCCTGGCTTTTCCAGCTACTGTCCCATTTATTCCTTCTTTAGCCAATAAAAAGGTGCCCAACACCTCATTTCTCTCGCAAATATCGAGCAAGGATTGTCGTTTCTGGTCCAAGTTCTCAAGTAGAGTGAATTTATAAAGAGCGGCAACGGTTAATGGGGATTCAACGAGCCTATGTTTTGGTACTGGCTTTTCCATCATCTTTTTAATTTCGATCTTACGATTAAGGTCGGCTATTCCGCCTCTCTGACTTCTGCCTCAGGCCTGGCATCTCCCGGTCCAAGAAACAATTCCCAGGGGCGAAAAGATTCTACGAAATTTTTTGCATCTCCCATGGAGGCTAACCCCTTTTGAGCACGCTCTGGGGTCATCGTGAAAGTCTTAGCAAATGCGTCAAAGCCGTTCTTAGTTTCCCGAACACCGCCAATCATTTCTTGTTTATCTTCCGCCCGTAAAACTAGTTTTTGGCCTTTCCTGGTAAATTCCCAAAAGATTTCCATAAAACGTACTCCAAATCAAATAATTTGCATATGAGTTTACCGTGTTCTCGAGTCCTTAAAAAGCATCAAGGCCAAACCCAGAGGGATTGACCTTGATAAAAAGAGGCATTGACAAGTCTGTTTTCTGAGATCTTTTGATCTCAGAAAACACCTGAACCAAACTAATCAGGCGACCATATAGCCGGACCGATGACAATACTCCATATGGTGAAAACTAAACAGCTAATCTCTAGCTATCATCTCCTTACCGACCCATATGCTCCACAGAGTGAAAATGATATAGCAGATGCCACCTATCATTTGCATTATCTGAAGTGTGCTGCTCTCAAAACCGCCAACAACAGCAGTGACAAGACTGACAACGGCGACGAGTGCAACTATATAAGCAACATTTTTGTTGATATAGTCTCTCTCAGAAATGCCCAAGACAACCAATAAGAATCCTAACGACCATACTATTCCACCGAACTGATTAATCCCCAAGGCGCCTCCATAAAGGCCTCCGTTGTTTACGTCTCCACCGATTGCAGCCGTTAATCCTGATGATATTACCCAGGCGACTGTACCAACGATGACGAATTTCATGCCGAGGTTAGAAAGTGCATCACTACTCTCAACAGCCAGCCTCATAATGCCATGCATCAGGACTATCAAAGCAATGCTGATTCCAATTGACGTGAGCGTTGTTAGTGTAGAATTGGCCGTAAGGGCCGCGACTACCGCCTGACCGTCAGCTGGATCAACGTTGTTGCCTATAACTACTAGCTGCTGGATAAAATAAAATACCAAGCAGACCACTGGCCCTGCTATGAGAGCCAACCCACCTAGTTTATTTACTGAAATTGTGCCCATTTGGATCCCTCCTGAACCTTTGATTATGGACTTCAAACCATACAAACAGGACTATTGCCCTGCTTAATAAATGTATTATCTATTGCAATAGTTTCTCAACCAAGTAGTTTCTATTCTTAATCTTTACGAATATAAAAAAAATATAAATTGACTAAAATAGTTTAAAATCATCACATATCAACAAGGGAAAGAAGGGAAAATGGCATTAGACTCGAAAATCATTAAAAATATATCAAGGGCATTATGGGTTGCGAGGGTCAGTGGAAATCCTGTAACCAACCCCTCAGAAACCTACCCTGACATTACTATTTCCGACGCCTACAGCATCCAGAACCAACTAATAGCTGAAGCCTTAGAAAATGGTGAGATCGTCACAGGAGGCAAAATAGGGCTTAGTTCAAAGGCAAACCAACAAAAATTTCGTATAGATGAACCAATCTATGGCCATTTATTCGCTTCTATGATACTTGCAGAAGATGAACCAATCGAGATATCCAAAATGTTCAGACCGGTAGTAGAACCAGAGATATGTTTTCTGCTTGATAGTGAATTAAAGGGACCAGGCATCAATGTAGGAACTGTTCTTTCTGCAACTAAAGGAGTCATGCCTGCTTTTGAAATAGCTGATTCACGACTGAAAGTTCAGAGTTCAAGAGTAGAAGACAACATTTTAGATAATTCTGGAGCAGCGATAGTCCTGTTGGGTGGGGTATTAAACCCGATTGAGGGAATAGACCTTCGGCTAGTTGGTATGGTACTGGAACGAAACGGAATGATTATAGATACCGGGGCAGGAGCAGCCGTACTTGGACATCCCGCTCAGGCTGTAGCAGGATTAGCCAACAAATTATCAGAATTTGATATGAGTTTAAAAGCAGGATCAATAATAATATCTGGAACTCCAGTCGCTGCCGTACCAGCTGCAAAAGGAGATCATTTCACTGCCAGTTTTGATCGACTTGGTACAGTATCAGTAAATTTCGTATAACCCATCAGGCTGCCATAAGGAAATTTTGAATGTCGATAGAATTAAGAACATCTACATGGGACGACTTCCCTTTAGTGAAAATAATTAATGCAAGGGGAGAAAACGGATACCGGACTCAGGTGGATTTCGACGCCCATCAATTAGTGTTTACTCCGGACAGATCCATTATGGCATTTGATGGCAAACACATGGTTGGGAACGCACTTAGCTATGAAATGGATATGTACGTGCCAGGAGGCATCTCAAAAATAGCGGCGGTTGCTTCTGTTTCGGTTCAGGCCACTCATCGCAGACAAGGAATCAACAGAGCCATCATGAAATATCAACTTGAGGATATATATTCTCGTGGCGAACCACTTGCAGTTCTACAGGCCTCTGAAAGCATTATATATGGGAGATATGGATATGGACTAGCCTCGTTTGAAAGTAATCTAGAGATAGAAAAAACAAGAAGCGTTTATGCAATTGAACATCCCTCTCAAGGACAGGCTTATTTCATCGAAGAAGCTGAAGCAAGGGAAATATTTCCCCAAATATATTCTAAAGCTATAGAAAATAGAACCGGAATGGTTACAAGGGAGGAAAACTGGTGGGAATTCAGGTTTAGAGAACCTGGGCTAAAGGGAGGCGATCCAAAATCTTGGTTTGTGAAATATCAAGAAGACGGCAATAATGAAGGTTACCTGCGATATACCATAAATGGAACGGAACTTAATGTTATCGAATTGATAGCCTCGTCTCATCAAGCATATTCATCCCTATGGAGAATTTGCTTGGATATGGATCTCGTTGACGTGATCAAAGCAGAGCACAGACCTGCAGATGACGAATTGAAGTGGATGTTAGCAGACCCTCGGAGACTAATAGAGCATTCCAGCGATAGATACTGGGTCCGTTTGGTGGATGTTAAAGCTGCTCTCTCACAGCGCTCATATTCAATTGACGGATCATTAATATTCAAAATCCAAGATGATTTTCTTCCTTGGAACCAGGAGATTCTGGAATTGAGTTGCGAATCAGGAAAAGTATCTTGCAGTACCTCCAACAAGAATCCAGACATAGTATTAAACGCTGGAGACTTGGGAGCTGTTTATCTCGGAGGAATAAATTTCTCAACCCTTTTCTCAGCAAACAGAATCGAAGAATTAACCCAGGGATCAGTGGCCAAAGCCAACCTTATGTTCTCCACATCAAGAAAGCCGTGGGGATTTGACGGCTGGTAACACACCGTAATTTGTTGTTACAACGTGCCAAAATTAGTATTTTCTGTAGCGTTAACCAAAAAAGAAGATCTGAATTTAACTCCCCATCGATCGTTCTTATATATAAAAATCCATAGAGTCTGAAATCGATTGTATTCACTGCCATCAGAATGGATCCTAGATTGAATCATGGTTAGATGGACCTTATTAGGGCCCTCTTGAATTGCCTCAATGAAGTTAGAATCTGTCCTAACCCAACCCTCTTCCTTCAACTTTTGGGTTTGCTCATCAAAATTGGAGTTTATATCAGCAACCGTGTCCCAAACTTGTATTTGATTGGACCCAGACAACCTCAAATGAGGAAAGTGTAATTCTGATACCATCGCATCGCGATCCCTTGAATTAAAACCTTGCAACCACCGTTTATAAGATTCTTTCGCCTCTTCTACCTCTTTTGTCATGGCTCTCCCCCTAAACCCTATATACCCCTCTCAGACATACCAAGAGGCAAGTAAGGGTGTGAATTCATTAATTCCTCATTAATTGTTAATCCCAAGCCTGGTCCTTTAGGCAAATGGACATACCCATTCTCCTGTCGGGGCAACCCTTCGATGACTTCAAAATAATGAGGTTCGTAAAATTCAGCGTGGTACTCCTGAATTAAGAAATTAGGCATTGCCGCATCCAAGTGCATGCTCGCAACAGTGCCGACAGCCGAATTAGTATTATGCGGAGCCATCATAATATGCTGAGCTTCTGCCATTCCTGCTATTTTCTTTAGCTCTGTAATTCCACCAGCGTTGCAAATATCTGGTTGAAGAATATCCACGGCTTCATTTCTAACAAGTTCAAAAAATGGAAACTTCAGATAAAGTCGTTCTCCCGTGGCTATAGGTATATTGATTCCAGAGCGAACTTGCTTCATTTCTGAAACATTTTCCTGTGAAACGGGTTCCTCGAACCAAAAGGGATTATATTTTTCCAACCTCTTACCAAGATGTATGGCAGTGTACACATTAAAACGTGCGTGGACTTCCACAAGAATATCAACATTAGGCCCAATGGCTTCTCTCACAGCAGCGACTCGATCCTCGGCCAGTTGCGCTTCCTCTGGAGTAATCGTCGTATATGCCACTTTCCCAAAGGGATCAAATTTCATAGCGGTATAACCCATAGATACTACCTTTTTAGCTTCCTCTGCATTCTGTTCAGGAGTACCAGGCGTTGTATACCAGCCATTGGCATATACCCTCAATCTATTTTCATAGGGCCCCCCAAGAAGCTCGTAAACGGGAACACCTAAAATCTTCCCTCGTAAATCCCATAAAGCAATATCTATTCCCGATAAGGCTGTAGAAAACAATCTTCCACCTCTCCCCAAGTTATCCTGATGCAATCGAGTCCAATGTAACTCACCACTCATAGGGTTTTTTCCAATCAAATAGTTTTCAGCCCATTGCTCTAGTAAAGAGGCCACTATAGGATCATGACTAAGCATAGAAGCTTCACCTATCCCTTCTATTCCTTCACCTGTCTGGATTCGAACAATCAGCCAATTTCTCTTAGCATTTTTGTGTTTCGAAGAGAATATGTTTATTTTTAGCCCAGTGATTTTCATAATGACTCCTAAGATATAAAATCATCTACATTGAGACATATCCTAGTATAAGGTCCAGTGTTTAGCATATCTTTATCACTTATAGCCTTGATTAAACCTTCGGAGGAAAACAGATGTCATTGGTAGAAACAGAAAAAAAAGATCAGATTTTTATAGTTCGCATTAACCGTCCTGAAAGATTAAACGCATTAGGGTATGAAATCAGGACTCAATTAGCAGAAGCTTGGAATGAGTTTCGAGAATCTAAGAATCTGGAAATTGGTATTTTTACAGGTACTGGAAGAGCTTTCTGTGCAGGAGAAGACATGAAGGAATCTCTTGAGGTGGGAATTGTAGGAGGCAAAAGGCCGTCTATTGAAGATCCTCTTATGAATGGTATCCTTGAAAAACCCGTCATAGCAGCAGTGAATGGGTATGCTATGGGAGGTGGTTTCATGTTGGTTGAAGCAACTGATCTACGAATCGCCGTCCCGGAAGCCATATTTGAAGTGTCCGAAGCTAAAAGGTGGCTACTTGGCGGATACAACCATGGACACTTAGCCAAACTCCCTCATCCAGTGGCTACCGAAATGGCCATGGGATTCAGATTTACCGCGCAAAGGTTTCATGAAATTGGGTTTATCAACAAAATTGTTCACCATAACGACTTAATAACCACAGCGGTTTCAATGGCCGAGCATATGCTGACTCTTCCCCCTGCATCCAGAGTAAACACCACTCAAATGATGAGAGAGATGAGGCCAAAAGTATCGGTAGATTTAGAGAGACTAGCCGAAGCCTTGAAAGAACATGGTGATAAGAATGATCTTATTGAATCCAGAAAAGCTTTTGCAGAAAAAAGAACCCCCAATTTCTCAGGATGGAATGACCCGGAAGATAGATACAGCCCTCCAACTTTAGACTCAATCGGATAATTAACCATAATAACGGTTGTAAATTAGTGCAATAAATTAGGACAATGTATTTATATATTCTGGTGTCAAAATTTATATGAAAATTAATTTGCTCGTAATGATTACCTTAACAGTACTACTTGTCTTGTTAGCACCTCTTCTTGTAATGGGAATCATAAATCTGGGCAACAATATAAAAACCAATAACGCAGATGATAGACAAGACCAAGTTTCAGAAAAAACCGATTCGGAATCTGACATATCCTCAATGGGAACCACTTTAATTCTTAGTTACCCTAGTCCCATTCCGACATATACCCCACTGCCCACATACACACCTGTTCCGACATATACTCCTCTATCAACCTACACACCTGTTCCAACATATACTCCATATCCCACTTTAACTCCAACCGTTACTTCGACTCCTACTGAAATTCCTACCCCTACAAAGACTCCAGAACCAACCCTCACACCGGTGAATGTTCAAACAACTCAAGCGCAAACATTTGGACTAAGGCCTCGTGCATCTACGCCTAAGGTTGGGTTTTGCGATTTCTCTAGCTCTTTGATTCCCAATTTATCAGATGATGAATTGAAGTTTTTTACCACAAACAAACTATCTGACAGAGCTCGCTTTTTTCCATCAAAAATATTTGATGACGAAACCACTAAAATTGTTGCCACAGGGGATATCACAAATACACCGATATACCTTTATGACGATGGCACCCACGGAGACGACGTACCCAACGATGGTGTTTTTTCCAGGGCCTGTGTGTCAAAAAACGACTTGAATCTCACCCTAAGCGACTTCAATGGGAACGCGGTCTCTTATGAATTTCAACGAGGGCATCTAAGAGTTGTTAATTCTGCCCTGAGAAATACTGTATCCGTAACCCAACTATCTGATTCACTTGCTAGCACTAGACACGCTATGTTCATGACGCTTGGAACCGACTCTTACAAAAATGTCAGGGAAGGTAAAGTGGAAAATCTGCAAAGCCCTAAAACCTGCGAGGCCTGTAAAGAGGTATTAGGTGTGTTTGGAGATTCAGTAGATCATTTAATATTGGTACCCGATGAACCAGTGGCAAATGCATCAACAGGGGAATTCACAAATTACTATAGAACCTCTGACAACATTAAGGGCATCATGACATATGGAGATCCAATCTGCGACCCGGTAGGTTGGAGGAATCACGGCAAGGCTGGCAGCGTAAACGAAGATTATCAAACCGCGACCTTTGGTTGCCCTTCCAAATATCTGGACGGAATCGACTATCCCAGATTAAAAGGAATCATTTGGGCCGGCTCCCCTTCCTTGAGCGGTTTAAATGCTGAATTTGGTCACTGGATTGGGATAGGACCTAGAAATGGTGAATTCCCAGCAGGCAGTGGAACAAGTTGGAATTCCCTGGATAGAAAGAACATAGATGGCAATACAACAGTTACAGGACCTTATCCAATTACTGGTTCTTTATGGGATCCCAAAAGAGGGAATCCATATTCAGTTCAAGTGCTATCCGATAACAAATGGCATGACGCTAGGATAAAAAGTGAAGGAGAAAACAAATTCAAATTAGTTCCACTAAATACTAATCACTACCAATTTGACAATATTCTCCTCTACATGATGGGCTTCATTTCATATGAAGATGCCAAAAACGACACATATTACTATCTAGAAAACTTAACCTTAAACGACTGTACTGCAGGGGAACAACATTTGTTGTGCTCTGGACAGGACACTGCAATTGATAGCGAAAATTTTGAAAAGGCAATAGAAATCACAGCGGAGGATATTCTAATCAATTATGGCGAAAGAAATCCTGTACATTCAGCCTCTACCACTCGTCTAAACGCACCTGCCGTAATACTCACAGAAAAAGCTCCGTCAGATGCTGCAGTAGTTTGGTATGACCTAATGTTTGAGTGGTGGGGTACAAAGACTCAATATAATGAAATATACGGTGGCCACACATGGCCTTCAGTTACTCAGGGTAAATCTACAATTGCAACGGGATACAGGTAAAAGGTTTTAAGTCAGGTTATTCATCCCAATAGACTTCAAAAACGGTATGATCTCCTGGCAACCCCTTCAACTCAAATTCCATTTCTTCACCGAACTTCAAATCCCCCGCTGAGTCAGCCATTCTTTTAGTGACTGAAGAAATCAAGATTTGTTCTGCTTCTGCCTTTGCAGAAATTCTAGCAGCTTCACTAACCGCTCTGCCAAAATAGTCCCCATTTTCCAAGATCGCCTCTCCAGTATTCAATCCAATCCTCACGTTTATAGGAAGATCTGGTTCCTTCGCCCTCAAGGTTTTCAGAGTCTTTTGGATCTCCATAGCACAGATTACAGCATTTCTACTACTTGCGAATGCAGCCATAAATCCGTCACCCATCTCTTTTACTATGTAGCCTTCATGATCTCTTATCGCATCACTTAGAATGCCTTCATGCGTTCTCGATATATCTCTAAATTTCAAGTCTCCCAGTTCATTAACTAGATCTGTCGAACCATACATATCACTAAATAAAAATGTGATCGTACCACTGGGCGGAGCTGAAATGTTCTTGGCATCCGCTACTTCCTGAAGAACGACAATTATAGCTTTCCCTTCGGCCAAATCTATGCGATCCCCACTGTTGAGAGTCAGAGTATCAGCGGGGTTTATAGAATTGCCGTTGTGAGAGGATCCGTTAGAACTGTTTAAATCTCTTGCAAAGGCCATATCACCTGCAGACCAAAATTCAATATGGTTGCCTGAGACATACGGGTCATCTATCGTCACATCGCATGACGGAGACCTGCCAACAATCACATGCTTTTCAGTCAAAAGCTGGCGTTCCCCTTGTTGGGGGCCGGACGAAATTTCAATTAAATAAGCCATTACCCCAATAATTTACCAGTTTTTAGAAATAAATGTAAATGGGGTGTAGAAAATTAGTTGCCTCTGTAGTTGCCACCACTACTACTGTTACTGCCAGGACTCGAAGGACCACTTTGATAGCTGCCACTACTTCCGCCGCTGTTAAACCCACTGCCGCCGCTGTTAAACCCACTGCCGCCGCTGTTAA
>CAYMZR010000018.1:0-27467 GCA_964394975.1 uncultured Dehalococcoidia bacterium
AGAGTGGAATCTCCAGTACGACAGTTATTGACTTTAGTATACAACGACTCAGAGTATACGACTACAATATGACAGTGAGCCTGAGGAAAAGAAAAAATTTGATATTCTAGGTTAAGTGTTTGCTATTTGCGTTTCTTGGAGGGATAAATGAACGTTTATTTGGGGGTTCCAAGGGGTTTTTGTGCTGGCGTTGTTAGAGCTATAGATATTGTCGATTTGGCTTTGAAAAAGTATGGGTCTCCCGTATACGTTAAACACCAAATTGTTCATAACCCGCATGTCGTACATGACTTGGAATCAAAAGGTGCTATTACCGTAGAGAAGGTTGAGGATATCCCATATGGTGCAAGGGTGGTTTTTTCAGCACACGGTTCGGCGCCCGATGATTTTCTGAAAGCAAAGGAACGGGGATTGGATGTTTTAGATGCGACGTGCCCTTTAGTAATTAGAGTTCATAATGAGGCAAAGAAATATGACCGGGAAGGAAGGAAAATAATCCTTGTTGGTCACAAAGGTCATCAAGAAGTTAAAGGAACAACTGGTCAAACGGATATGGAAATTGTTGATGATCGGGAACCATATAATTCGCCAAAATGGGATGAATCGACTCCCGTTGCGGTATTAACTCAGACCACTCTTTCTGTGGACGACACGGAAAAATCAATACAAAATATTCAAAATTCTTTTAGTGATGTATTGGTAAGAAATGATCTATGTTACGCAACAACCAACAGACAAATTGCAGTGAAAGAGATATCTAGTCATGTGGAAGTTTTTTTGGTAGTCGGGGCTCAAAATAGTTCTAACTGTAATAGATTGAGGGATGTTGCAAAAGCTAAAGGACTGCCAGCTTTTTTGATCAATAGCATTGAAGAGCTTGATATGAATTGGTTGAAAGACGTGACTAATGTTGGGATAACTTCAGGCGCTTCTACACCTGATTCTCTTGTAAAAGAGATCATAGATTTCATTAACCCAGACAAGGTAATTGAAATGGGAGGTGAGGAAGAAAATATAACTTTTAACCTACCAATGGAACTGAGAGAACAGGGAAGTTAATTTGGAAATAAGAATGGGAAGTTTGCTGCAAGGAGCCCTAGATGCTGTGGGACTTGTAGTAGTTATTGATGTTTTTAGATGCTTCACGACAGAAGCTGTAGCCTTTGCGAACGGGGCCAAAGAGATTGTGTTGGTTGCAGAAATTGATGAGGCGTTTGAACTTCAAAAACTAGGTAGAGGAGACCTTTTGATTGGGGAGGTCGGTGGTAAAAAACCGGAAGGGTTTGATTTTGGGAATTCTCCATATGAATTGAAGAATGTAGATTTGACAGGTAAGACGATTATTCAATCTACCAGAGCAGGCACTGTGGGAGTCACCTCAGCCTCTCATGCGGAAATTGTCTATGGAGGGTCGTTCGCAGTTGCTGATGCGACAGTCAAAAATATACTTTACTCCCAACCAGAAATAGTCACATTGGTAGCAATGGGCCTTGAAGGAAAAATAAGGTCCGATGAGGATGAGCAATGCGGCCTTTATATGAGGAATCGCCTTCAAGGTCGAAAGCCAGATAATGAAGCCGTTCGTTCGCTGGTGATATCAGGAGAAGAATCCCAAAAATACGAAAACCCTCTATATCCTCAATGGCCTATTGAGGATCGTGAGATGGCTTTAGATATAGATTCGCATTCCTTTGCCCTGCGAATCACGAAAGAGGACGGCTATTTTATATCTAGACCAGAGAAAATAATAATTCATTAGGAGTTGAAGTTGAAATATAGGAAATTAGGAAATTCTGGACTGGAGGTTTCTGTTGTTGGACTGGGGGCTAATAATTTTGGTGGAAGATTGAATTACCAGAGGTCAAATGAAGTTATAAGCCAGCTGTTTGATGTCGGCATTAATTTAATTGATACATCAAATAGCTATGGTAATACCCTTTCTGAAGAATATATAGGGAAGGCATTGGAAGGTAGACGAGAACGAGCTGTAATAGCTACTAAGGTTTCAAGTCGTATGTCAGAAGGACCTAACCAGGCTGGAAACTCAAGAAAGCATATTATGGAACAAGTAGAGCAGAGTCTGACCAGATTGCGTACAGACTATATAGATTTATATCAGATTCATTGGTGGGATCCCACCACACCAGTGGAAGAAACTTTGAGAGCATTGAATGATTTGGTTACACAGGGGAAAATAAGGTATTTTGGGTGTTCAAATTTTTCCGCATGGCAGGTTTGCGAATCTGTATGGACTTCAAAAGAATTGGGTATACAGACTTTTGTTAGTGCTCAACCTCACTACAGTATGCTCGAAAGGAATGTGGAACAAGAGTTAATTCCTTTTTGCGGCAAATATGGGGTCGGTATTCTCCCATACTTTCCTCTCGCCAATGGATTTTTAACTGGGAAATACAGAAAGGATTCACCTTCGCCTGCTGGGTCTAGGCTGGAATCTGATAATAAAGGGCTATTTAATGATGATAATTACGCCTTGCTAGAGAGATTGATCAAATTTTCCGAAGATAGAGACAGAACTGTTTTAGAATTGGCCTTTGCTTGGTTGCTCTATAACAAAGATATAAGTTCAGTTATTGCTGGGGCAACTAAGCCAGAGCAGGTCAATGCTAATTCTAGGGCAGCAGATTGGCAGCTAACTGACGAGGAATACCAAGAAGTTACAGGATATCTTGGTTAAAATAGGGTAGGTCTGCCTGACTCCGGGGTTACCTCAAAAACATTTAGCGCACACGCTAGCATTCCATAATAGCCAATCGCGGCAGTTAGCTCGGTGACGCCTTGGTTTCCGTATTTAGTCACTGCTTGATCAAATGTCGCATCGTCCACTTTTTTGTCATTTATCAGTTGCCTAGCATACCGTATTATCAAGGAGTAATTCGAGTCTATTTCAGTGGTAGCAACTCGTTGGTTTATAACATCTACTACTTTTTGAGATACACCGGCCTCCATCGCTATTGGCACGTGGTAAGCCCATTCATAGTTGCAGTTCATTTCTCTTGCTGCCGTAATGATGGCGACTTCTCTTTCATCGTCTTTAAGCAACGATTCAAACCGTATGTAAGCACCCAAATGTGCTGCCCTCCCAGCAATTTCTGGACTGTGTAATAAGACTGAAAAAGGACCACTGATCCTACCCCTAGAAGAGGCTATAGAATCAAATATTTCCGCATGCTCCTCTGATACTTCGTTTTTCTCCGTTATTTGTTTTATTCTTGCCATATATATTTGGGTCCTTTTCTTTTACTTCGAATTAAGCTTATTCAAAATTGCACACCCTATGATAATTGCCAAAGACAAAATTGATGTAATTAGAGCGGTTCCTGAAATTCCCGATATAAACTTTGAGATGGCAATTTTTCCGATATTTGTAACTTGCTGAACGACCAGAGATTCGGTCGCCAAGAACTGAGGAGCTATTTGACCGCTGGCTTGCGACGCAATCTGATCAATTTGTACATGGATAATTGGTTCTGCAATAGAGGAATAAATAGGGCCCCAAATTGCGTACACTAAAATCGAGGCAACTAACATTGCTATAGCGGCCCACATGAGCCTTTGAGTCCATCCTCTTCCACCCAAAAAGCCTACTATGGCTGCTAGTAATAGCGTCGGGACATATACCGCCATGTTAAACATGTGAACCAGTTTCAAAATCCCGCGCACCTGATCAAGCATCGAAAGAGTTTGACCACCGTCCGCTGTGACTGTTTCAATGTGAATTCTAAAGTCCTGTTCATTGTACTGAACTCCCTCAGATAGCGAAGCTCGTATTTTGGTAACTTGATCCCAGGAATTATCACCCGCTCCCTGTTTGATCAGATTCTCTAAATCTTTTTCTGTGAAAGTATATCCATCTCGCACTATATCTCTTCCTTGATCAAAAGATTCCAACGCTTCGGCGGGCACCACTTGCCGGAGAGAATTTTGGTCAAAGTCGATTGAGTTGGGGATTGTGTCGATAATTTGTGGTCTTACTGCGGAAACAACAGTGGTGACATAGGACTTGGTAAAACTCTGCATTTGTTGTTTGAGGGAAGGATCCGCCGGATAACAAGAAGGGAGCCCTGCACCTGTATTGTTCAGGATATTCACTACTTCGTCAGGATCACAATCTGGCAGGTTGGCTAGTTGAGCGTTGAATTTTTGTTCAGCCAAAGCTATCAAGTCAGAGACAGCTTCTTCCTTATTTGGTTCGATGTTGATAGAAATTGTAAATTCGTCTGTCTTTCCAACTAGATAGGGCGTTGCATTATCGAGAATCGATTCAGTGGTTCGTTGCATCCAGGAAGGAGGGGCCGTCTTTTTGATTATCGAGGAAATTTCTTCATCTGTTATTTCTATGCCATATGGCAATTTTGCTGAGTTTCCAATGGAGGACGATATATTAGGTGCTATTGATCCTTCGAACAGCGCCTCATATGCGTTGGCATCTGCCATTAGGGATTTTGCCTCAGCTACTGCTACCTCGATTCGATCATCTACCGTGAGCACTATTGAAAAGGTGTCTTCTGATCCCACGGCGTATGGCACGACCTCGCTCAGCACCGAATCTATTTGTCCTGTAAGCCACGCCTTAGATACGATTTTTTGTATCGAATCCATTAATAGGTCTTCACTTACAGAAACCTCGAAAGGTAATTCGGCTTTGGAGGCTTCAGAAACTATAGGGCGAACTTGATTCTCCATAACCATTTTGTATATGTCGCTTTCGTTCAATACGAAAGTTATCTGGTTCGAAGCGGCCTGAACCCTTTCATCTACAGGTATCGATATTGTGAACTCGTCTGTTTTGCCAGTCACGTAATCACCCACACCCGTCACCGTGGATTCAACATTAGACTGCAACCAATCAGGTGGGACTATCGTGTTTATTGACGAGACTATAGTCTCGTCAGAGAGTCCGCTCTGATCAATGATGGGATTACTGTTGGCTTTCCGAAGATCCTTCAAAGCGGTGGTAGGTAGATCCGTTAACAAGAAGGAGTAGACATCGGAATCCGCTAAAGTTTCAAGATAGAAAGAAGGGTTTATAAGATTCGAAGCAGTTTGTTGTGCGAGTACTCCTACCTGGAAAGTAACAAAGGCCAAAATTATGAAAGGTAACGCTATTATTCTACGAACCCAAATCATATGACCTCCATTTTTCGAGTCGGTCGAACAAGTAGACTAGGTCAACACATTTTTTTTGAAGCTTTGACTGTGTGGCTCACGGCCACATATTCTCAGTAACTTCAACCAACGCCGTGAAATCCTACTTCAACGTTGTCCCCGGTAACCATAACAGGCGTTATTCTTTCACCACCAGTTAGTTCTTCCACTTTTTCCCATAGTTCAGGTTTGAGTGCAAGGTTTATTTCCTCAAAGTCTAGTGCCAAATCAGTTAGTTCTTCCTTTAATGCGTCTGAATAAGAGCAATCTGGATGGGTATAAAGCACAATGGACTCTGCCATGGATCACCTCTGAAGGGAATCTAGTTTCTGTTTACCGGTGAATTATATTACTAAAATCACATTTGTGGAGGAGTTTTCAAGTTTTAGGAAGTCCAATTGGCCATAATATTGTGACAAATTCTTCTAATAGATGCTCAGTCTTGATGCTGCCGAACTTTCGACTATCAAGATTTCCTGCGAGGCGATTATCAGACAAAACTACTACTGAATCGTCTTTCAAATCCCAAACAAAATTTTCTTCTATTGTCATTGTCTTAGGTAATTTAGATATGTAGGATTCGTTTAAATGCTCACCGTTAAGAAATATTGATCCTTCCTTAATCTCCAGATGATCTCCTTTGATAGCCACTACCCTTTTTATCAAGGTTTCCGATTGAGATTCTGGATTTTGGAATGTTACTATTTGGCCTCTCGCAGTCAATTTGAAAGTTTTGGTAAGAATAAAAAAGTTATCTTTCAAAATCGGTTCCATACTTCTGTTTTTCACTCTTCTTATATGGAACATGGGCCACCTGTACGCTGATGTATGTGTTGTTGCCTTGGCAGGTAAATTTCTGTATCTTAAAAGTTAGAAACTAGTCAATAGGTTTCTCTTATAAACTAAAGTTTTTGGTCTTGAAGAGCAAGGTCATTTTTAAGGAAGGTTAATTATGAAAATATTTTCGAAGCTATTTGGAGATGTGCAAGCTCACTGTGATGTACCCTGCGGTATATATGACCCTATAAGTGCAAAGATTGCTGCCCAGACGGTGCTGAAAATGGCAGTTCGTCTTGAGGCGGTTGATTTATCTTCCGGAGGTGCAGACGTATCGGTTCCAAACTCTGTGGCTCGCTACATAGCGGTCAAAGAAGAGCACGCACAGGGAGTGAAGAACGAACTTAATATATTGTTGTCTGACTACTTTAAGCCAGAGCATTTGGCTGATCATCCAAATCTTCACGAGTTGTTTTGGAATGCCAATAAATTAGCCGGTGCTAATAAACAAGGAGTTAGCTCATCCTCAGCGAAAAAATTGGTTGAAGCTGTAGATGAAATTGCTAAGATCTTTTGGTCTACAAAAGGCGTAGATTACAGTGATCCCAACGCCGACGTTCGCTATGGGGCATAGATAAATATTGCTTGACAAAACTGGTGTGCCAGAAAAATGTTAGGCACACCAGTCTTATGATTTGTAATCTTCTCGAGGCGGGCTAAAAATGTCTAAGGCGACTGCGGGGTTTGGTCCCGCAACCACTTTATGTTCGACACCGCCTGGAATAATGTAGTACTCCCCTTTAGACATTTTTTTTGATTCAGTACCGATCGTAAATTCGAATTCACCTTCAAGTACCATTCCGGCTTGTTCGTGCGGGTGACTGTGCATAGGAACTTCTGATTTGGGGTCAAGTTCTACGAGGCTCATCATTATCTTTTCGCCCCACATGGTTTTCAATTTTACTCCAGGGGCAAGTAATCTTTGGTTGGCATCTTCCGCACTATAAAAATACTTCATTAAATTTCCTTTTACCATTTAAAATATTGTTAATTTCGCGCTCTTAAGTCTTGAAGTGAAAGAGAAGAGACTATCATGTCATTTATTGGAGTTGGTATACCCAAATTTTTACCTTCGCGACTTACAGCACCATTTATGGCGTCAATTTCTATGGGCTTACCCGCTAATAAGTCTTGATGCATCGATGATACTAGGTCATTTTTATGAGTTTCCAGATATTCGATTACATTTGGGACTGTATCTTTCGAAAAATTCGGTATCAATTTAGAAGCTACAGCTGCCGTTTCATTAACCAGGGTTTTCGTGATATTTCGAGTTGGTGGGTGAGTCATTACTTCCTGGAAGCTGGATCTGGTTATACATGTCATTCCGCTAAGAGCGCTAATAAAGACCAATTTTTGCCATAGGTCACTATTTATATTTACAGATACTGTGAAATCTATGGGAGAGGATTTGAATATTTGTTCTACCTTTTGGACCCTTTCTGTTTGATCCTTATTTTGCCCGCCAAAAGTGATCTTACAAACACCACCGTGCTCCACTATGATGCCAGGGTCACCTTTTGAAGCCTCGACATAAGCGGCCCCCAACAGAATTTTTTCTTTGCCAAATTCCCTACCCAAAACATCGCCACTTCCTAGTCCGTTTTGCAAAGTTAAAATCGTGGTGTCATCGCTAACTGAATTTGAAATTACTTGGCACGCTATTTGGTTTTGATACTCTTTAACGCAGAATATTATAAGATCAGCCTTGTATCCGAACGGTGGTGATTCATATGCTTTCGATTTGCAGATAAAGTTCCCGCTCGTGGCGCTTTTCACAGAAAGCCCGTGTTCTTGAATTTCCCTCAAATGATTTCCACGGGCGATGAAAGTAACTTCATTGGTTTTGGATAAGACTGATCCGAAATATCCCCCTACAGCTCCGGCAGCCATTATTAGAATATTCATATTCCTCCCTTGGTGGATTCTATTTATATAGGTAGTGTACACATAATTTTAGCTTTATCGAGTGTTTGTTTCGCTTGTGTTAGACTGCCACAAATTAAGCCAAATGTGTTGGGAGATTGACTATGAAGTTCGGCCTTTTGTATGAAATGCAACGACCTCACACCGAGTACGAGGTTGATTATTCATCCTTAATCGATGAAACCATCGAGCAATGTCGTCTTGCAGATGAAATGGGGTTTGATCATTTATGGTTTGTAGAGCATCACTTTCTGACGACATTTTCCGGCTCTTCTGCGCCTGAAGTCGTAATCTCTGCTTTGTCGAGGCTGACGAAAAAAATACGGATCGGATTTGGAGTGGTCGTACTCCCCAACCATCATCCCATCCAAGTTTCGGAGCGAGTCTCTATGGTTGACCACCTTTCGGGAGGGAGAGTTGAATTTGGAGTTGGCCGAAGTAGCCCATATGAGCAATTAGGTCTTGGAATTGATCCAAGGGATACACGAGAAATTATGGAAGAATCTTTGAATATTATTCCTGAGATATGGCAAACAAAAGGTCTCTACTCCCATAAAGGCAAACATTTTGACATTCCTGAAAGGGAGATACTTCCAAAACCCAAACAATCTCCACACCCTCCCATTTGGATGGCATGTACACAAGCTAGTAGTTATGAAATGGCCGCAGAAAAGGGCATTGGGGTTTTATCGTTTGGCTCTGGAGCACCTGCAGGTATGAAAGAGCATGTGGACAACTATCGAGAAAATATTAAAAATGCACATCCGGTCGGCGGTTTTGTAAACAATCAATGGGCTAATTTCACTCTAGGTCATTGTGGTTATGACGATCAAGAAGCTAAAGAAATTGGTGCTAGTGCTATCAAGGAGTTTTTTGGGCCAAACCGACCATATACCGCTGACAGGGCGGATGTTTATGAAAAGTTGTTGGATTCATGGGGAGGTGTACCGGAGCATCTCAAAGCTAACTTCTCCAGATTTTTGGGAGGTGAAGAAGACCTAGGAGGTGGAGGTGCGCCAAGAGCGATGTTGGGCGAATTACCAGCAGCACTTTTGGCTGAAAGAGGAGTTATTGTTGCAGGCAATCCTGAATCCTGTATAGAAGGTGTCCGTCGTCATCAAGAAATTGGTGCGGACCAACTTTTACTTATAATGCAATCCGATCAAGTTTCCCATCAGAAAGTAATGACCTCAATAGAACTGTTTGGTAAAGAGGTAATACCGGCTTTTAAGTAGACATTATGGGTTATAATTGTCTCAGTAATAAGGTGATGAACAGGAATAGTAACTTTCCAGCGGTACTAAGAGAGCCGGGTAAGCTGAGAACCGGTGTATGTGCAGAAAGTGAATGGACCTGGGAGCTGCTGCTAGCGTCTCATTTGATTCTGGCAGACGGATAGGCCCCGTTATAATAGCCTAGGAATTAACTTCCAATGAGTGCCTCTTAGATATTAAGAGGAATAAGGGTGGCACCGCGGTAATATAACCGCCCCTTTTCAGGGGTGGTTTTTTTTTTGGAAAAAATCAATTACAGGAAAATTATGAAGAAAATAAAAAGAGTCTTTAGTGGAGTACAACCCAGCGGTGATCCTCAGTTGGGTAATTATTTGGGCGCATTTAAAGGTTGGGTAGACCGACAGTCGGAAAAAGAAAATTTCTTTTGTGTGGTTGATCTCCATGCTTTGGGGGCAGGTTTTGTTGATACAGTAACCCCAGACCCAGAGCAACTTGCGTCTCAAACTAGGGATCTCGCGGCAATTTTGTTTGCATGCGGTTTGGACCCCCAAAAAAGTACATTATTTGTACAGAGTCATGTTCCCGCTCATGCAGAAGGGTGTTGGCTTTTAAATTGCGTTACACCTCTTGGATGGCTGGAGCGTATGACCCAATTCAAGGATAAGTCAGAAGGGAGAGGTAGTGTGTCTACTGCATTACTGGACTACCCGGTTTTAATGGCTGGTGACATCATTTTTTATGATGCTCATGAAGTGCCTGTTGGGGAGGATCAGAAACAGCATGTAGAACTTGCGAGAGACATAGCCAACAGATTCAACAGCATTTACGGTGAAACCTTCGTTGTACCTGAGCCTGTCATACCGGATATAGGGGGTCGTGTTATGGGCCTTAATGACCCTATGGTAAAGATGTCCAAAAGTTATTACCATATAAGAGGTCACGCCGTCCGGATATTGGATGACCCAAAAGAGATAGAAAGGTCTTTTATGAGAGCGGTAACAGATTCTGGCAAAGAAATCCGCTTTTCGGAAGATGAAGAAAAGGCCGGGGTCAACAACCTTTTGGGCATATACAAAGTTATAACAGGTAAAAATGAACAAGAAGTAGAACGTGATTTCGAATCAGCGAGAGGTTATGGTGACTTGAAGAAGGCTGTGGCGGAGGTAGTTATTGAAGAACTTACTCCTATACGTGAGGAATATGAGCACTTGATGAATGATGTAGCTGAACTAGATAGATTGTTGGCGATCGGCGCCGATCACGCTGCCTCCATTTCAATGCCTAAAGTCAGGGATATGAAAGAAAAAATGGGGTTGATTTTACCGTGATTGAAATCACTTGTCTTAACTTAAAATTGATGGAGTCTCAAAATGTATTACCCTAGTTTGGCTGAGGTAAAAAATATGGGACATCTGGGCAATCTTGTTCCAATATATCGTGAAATTAATGCTGATCTCGAAACTCCTGTGTCGGCATATCTCAAAGTAGCGCGTCCTCCATACTCTTTTCTGTTGGAAAGTGTAGAAGGGGGAGAACATTTAGCTAGATATAGTTTTATTGGAACAGAGCCTGATCACATCGTCGAAACTGGACCCGGAAGAAAAGATGGAGAAGTTGATCCTCTGGGTATTTTAGAAGCTATTTTGACAGAGCATAAAGTGGTTAAATCTGGATATTTGCCAAGATTCGTGGGGGGCGCCGTTGGTTATCTGTCCTATGAGGTGGTACGCTATTTTGAGGATATTCCGTATCAGAACAGTGACGTACTTGATGTTCCAGAATCAGTTTTTATGATGACCAAAACCTTTTTAGTGTTTGATCATGTCCGTCATGTGATCCAAGTGGTAAGTCACGTCAAATTGGATGGAGTGATCGAGGATGAATACATTAAAGCGGTAGCTAGAATCGATGAGATTATAGACAGACTCAATTCCCCTTTAGATCCCTCTGAAATACCTGCTAAATCTGGGTTTGAATCCAGCGATAAAATTTCTAATATGACATCTGAATATCATCAATCTATGGTGGAGGATAGTCAAAAGTATGTAGTGGATGGTGATGTTATTCAAGTGGTCGTGTCCCAGCGGTTTTCGAGACCTTCTTCGGCCCATCCTTTTCATATATATAGATCTCTAAGAGCTATAAATCCATCCCCGTATATGTACTATCTCAACATGAATGATTTCCAAATCGTAGGGGCTTCCCCTGAAATGTTAGTACAAGTTGAAGATGGCACGGTATCCACACATCCGATAGCTGGAACTAGGCCGCGATCAGACAATCCGACTGAAGACATAAGATTAGAAAAAGAGTTGCGATCTGACGAAAAAGAAAGAGCCGAGCATTTGATGCTTCTGGATCTCGGCAGAAATGATATTGGAAGAGTAAGTGAACCAGGAACGGTTCAAGCCACCGAAATAATGGGAATTGAAAGATATTCCCATGTTATGCACTTAGTCTCACACGTGGAAGGTAAATTGAAATCAGAATATAGTAATTACGATGCCCTTAGAGCTTGTTTTCCTGCTGGGACAGTGTCAGGGGCACCTAAAATAAGAGCGATGGAAATCATCTCTGAACTAGAAGAAGATGCTCGAGGCCCTTATGCGGGTGCAGTAGGCTATTTTGATTTTGCTGGAAACATGGATACGGCTATCACTATAAGGACACTAGTGTTTAAGGATGGAGTTGCTCATTTTCAAGCGGGGGGAGGTATAGTCTATGATAGCGTTCCTGAAACTGAATTTTTTGAAACGGTTCACAAGGCAGGCGCCCTGATGAGGGCAATAGATGATGCTGAAAACAAGCTAGGTGGACTCTTATGATTTTACTCATAGATAACTACGACAGTTTTACCTATAACTTGTATCAATATCTCGCTGAATTAGGCGCAGAAGTCTTTGTGGTAAGGAACGATAAGATTTCACTAGAAGAGATAACGGAAATGGAACCAGAGAAGATAGTTATTTCTCCAGGGCCATGTACTCCAGATAAGGCCGGTATTTCTAATGACGTTATAAAACATTTTGGGCGAACCACGCCGACGCTTGGGGTGTGTTTAGGCCACCAATGTGTTGGAGACTCATATGGCGGGATAGTTGGTAATGCCGGCGAGATAATGCATGGTAAAACCTCGCCAGTGCATCACGATGGAAAAGGTGTGTTTCGAGGGCTTCCTAATCCATTTAACGCGGTTCGTTATCATTCCCTTGCAATATTTAGGGAAAATCTGCCACAGGAATTGGAGGTTACGGCCTGGACGGAAACCGGGTTGATTATGGGTGTAAGACATAAGCACAATCCTGTGGAAGGAATACAGTTTCACCCAGAATCAATAATGACTGAAAACGGGAAGGAACTTTTGTCAAATTTTCTTAAGTATTAATCAGGGATAAATTCTGGAATTATGATAATTAATCTGATAGAAAAACTGGTCCAAAAAGAGGACCTTACATTTGATGAGTCTAAATCTGCCATGACACTAATAATGGAAGGAGATGCCACACCTTCACAATTTGGGTCATTGATAACCGCCCTTCGCATGAAGGGCGAAACGGTGGATGAAGTATCAGGTATGGCTTCTGTTATGCGCTCAATGTCCTTACATGTGCAAGCTGAAAGTGACTTGATAGATACCTGTGGTACTGGAGGCGATGGATTTGGAACATTTAATATTTCCACAGCTGCTGCTTTTGTTGCTGCTGGTGCAGGTCAGAAGATTGCTAAACATGGGAATCGAGCTATGTCCAGCAAAAGTGGGAGTGCGGATGTCTTGGAGGTATTGGGAGTAAATATTCAGTTGCTTCCCGAACAAATATCAAGATGCATTGAGGAAACCGGATTCGGGTTCATGTTTGCCCAATCATTCCATCCTTCTATGAAATACGCTGCTGGCCCTAGAAGGGAGATGGGTATAAGAACGGTATTTAATTTACTGGGCCCTCTCACTAATCCGGCGGGCGCAGCTCGGCAAGTCATTGGAGTTGCAGACCCTTCGGTTGGGGAACTCATGGCAAAGGCTCTAGGTAGATTAGGTAGTGAAAGAGCGTTGGTGGTTCACGGCGATGATGGTTTGGATGAAATAACTATATCTACTAGTAGTACGGTATGGGAGCTCGAAGGTGGCCATGTAAAAAAATACCAGATAAAACCCCAAGACTTTGGTTTGTCACTATCTTCCCTCGATCAAATAAAAGCTGACAATTCTGTTGAGAGTGCTAGGTTGATTCGAGCAGTACTAGCTGGCGAAAAAAATGCTGCTAGGAATATTGTTCTATTAAATGCAGGGGCGAGCCTTTTTGTTGCAGGCATGTCAAATAAATTTGACGAATGCATCTCTCTTGGGGCTGATGCTATAGATTCTGGTAGGGCTATGAAATCTCTGGATGAGCATGTAAAACTAAGTAATTCGATTACAGCAGCATGATAAATTCAGACACCCCTGATATTTTAAAAGAAATTGTAGGAGTTAAAAAAGAAAGATTAGATGTTCGCAAGAAAGATTTGCCTATCGTTAACCTAGAAAGCCTAATATCAGATCGCAAGAGCCCGTTAAATTTTTCAGGTTGTCTAATGGGAGAATCAGTCAGGGTAATCGCGGAAGTGAAAAGGGGATCTCCATCGAAAGGTGTTTTTTCAAAAAATATTAAAACTTCAGAATTGGCAAAGATATATGCCGAAAATGGAGCCGCAGCTGTTTCTGTTCTCACCAACGAAGACTTTTTTTATGGAAGTATAGATGATCTATTAGAAGGTCATAATTCAATATATGAACTTGGAGTCCCAGTACTGAGGAAGGAATTCATATTTGATCCTTATCAAATATATGAAGCTCGAGCCTATGGGGCTGATGCCATTCTGCTAATAGCTGCTATGTTGGATAAGAGTCAATTAGTGGATTTGAAGAACTTAGCCACTTCTTTGTGGATGCAATGTTTGGTTGAAGTGCACGACGAGAAAGAACTGGAATTAGCCTTGGAATCTGGTGCCGAAATAATTGGGATAAATAATAGGGATCTAAAAACTTTTAATACTACCCTTGAAACGACTGAAATTTTGGCACCGCAGGTTCCAAACGGGAAGATTCTAGTTAGCGAAAGTGGTATATCAAGTCGGGCTGATGTAGAAAGAGTCGCTGAGGCCGGTGCCGGTGCCGTGTTGATTGGTGAGTCTTTAGTAACTTCACATGATCCTGGAATGGCACTTAGGAACCTTCTGTGACCTTATTCAAGATTTGTGGGTTAAGAGACTCATCAAACGCTATTTTAGCCCGAGAAAGCGGAGCCTCTTTTCTTGGCTTTGTATTTGTGCATGGTGTAAGACGTCAAATAAGTTTGGATGTGGCCCTTGAGATCTTAGATGACTATAGGTCCGAGGTTGGCCCAGGGGGACCAGCTTTGGTTGGTTTGTTTGCCAACCAGGACCTCGAAGAAGTAAACGAAATAATTAATGCATGCGATTTAGATTATGCTCAACTTTGTGGGAGTGAATCTGAATTATATTGGGATAAAGTAGATGTTGACGTAATTAAGCAGGTTAAAATCGGA
Organism: uncultured Dehalococcoidia bacterium; assembly: GCA_964394975.1. Classification (GTDB taxonomy): domain Bacteria; phylum Chloroflexota; class Dehalococcoidia; order Lucifugimonadales; family UBA826; genus UBA11996. The sequence continues at coordinate 14,711 of CAYMZR010000018.1, forward strand.
GCATCTAATACCAGTGAAACAATTAATGCACAATTAGAAAAGATATATCGAGCTGGTTGTTTGCCATTATTGGATAAGTACGAGAAGGGTAGCCTAGGGGGTACCGGGTTGACGTTCAATTGGGACTTGGTTCATGAATTTAATTTGAGCGAAAAATTTTTATTGGCAGGTGGACTAAATCCGGAAAACGTGATTGATGCTATAAGAATTTCAGATCCATGGGTAGTAGATGTTTCGACCGGAGTGGAGACAGAGGGTGATAAGGACCCCGAGAAAATACGTTTCTTTGCTGACGCTGTTAAAACTGCCACCATGTAAAGTAAGGGATATTGACAGAGTTTGCTGCCTAATTTAACCTGCATTCTGAATACAAATGGAGGAACCCTTAATGTCTTATTCATTTAACCACGTTCATTTAAAAGCTCCCGACCCTGGTGCGACAGCAGATTGGTATGTCAAAGCCTTTGAGTTTGAAATTCTTAATGATGAAAATCCTAGGCCTCAAGGAGATAGGTTTATTAGATGTCGAACCAAAGATGGCATAGCGGTAAACATATCGAGTGACAGGACGGGAGAAACTATGGGAGGAGGAGACGCTTCAGCTCACTGGGGGTTAGAACATTTCGGTATAGAAGTAGATGATATAGACGCTGAATTTAAAAGGCTAGAGGGCCTAGGTGCCAAAATATTGGATGGTCCAACGAAAACCCCGACCGGACTTATTATCGGCTTTATACAAGCTCCTGATGATGTTCGTATAGAAGTGATGCAACTACCTTAGTTAAATTAGGTTTAAGAAAAATGTCAAGAGAAACTTTTTTCCCAAATCCTTCGAACAAACCATCTGGATTTTCTCCCATCACCAAATCTGGCAGTCTCCTCTTCGTCTCAGGTCAAGTTCCTGTTAATTCGGTAGGGGACCTTGTCGGAGAGGATGATTGTTACCTCCAAGCTAAACAGTGCTTTTACAATGTAGAAGCTGCTCTGAAATCAGCTGGCTCAACTCTTGATGATTTAGTAAAAATAACCTCTTTCATCGTTGGGCCAGAGAACTATTCCGATTATGCAAAAGTGAGGCTTGAGTTATTTCCAGAAAATGGTCCTGCAAGTAGTACGGTTTTTATTAGTGGGTTGGTTAGTCCCAAATTTCTCATTGAGATAGAAGCTATTGCTGCGTTGGATTAAAGAGGATGGACGACTGTCTTTTTTGTAATTTATTTCAGGGCAAAATACCGACTACAATCTTGTATAAAGATGACGATTGTTTCGTCATAAAGGACATAAACCCTGTTGCTCCCACACATATGTTAGTGATTCCGATTGAGCATATGACCTATATAGAAGCTTTTTCAGACGAAGAGTTCAGAGTGATGACTTCAATGTTCCAGGTGGCAAGAAAATTTGCGGTTTCAGAGGGAATTTCTGATAGTGGATACAGACTAACCATAAATCAGAAAGAAGATTCAGGACAACAGGTGCCCCATTTACATTTGCACCTTATAGGTGGCGATAATTTATCAGGTATTGGCTGAGAAATTTGGATTCAAGTTTTGAAAGGGTGTACAAGCACATAGAATCTCGAGTAGCAGAACTCCCAGATTCATTGATCGATCATATTGAGCGTACACGCATCTTGGCAGAAAGGCTTGCAGAGATTCATGGTGTCAACGTTCGGAAATGCTCCATGGGAGCTATTGCGCATGATTTGGCTAGACATTTAACAGAATCTAAATTACTAGTTGAGTCTCAATTGAGCAATATTCCAATTAATAGCTATGAGTATAAGGCCCCTGTTTTGCTTCACGGGCCTTTGGCAGCCCGCTGGTTAGAGTCTGATTTGAATTGTCATGACAAAGAAGTAATAAATTCCGTTAGATATCATACAACTGGTCGTCCTGAGATGACGGATATAGAGAAGATAGTATTTATAGCTGATAAAGTTGAGCCAGATAAAGTCAAACGGAATCCAGAATTGGAATTAGTGACTTTGAGAATGCATACCAATTTGGATTTAACTATTTTGGAATATTTAAAATTACGAATACCATCTATTTTGGATAAAAAAGGTATTGTTCATCCTCTTGCCATCGACACTTGGAACTACCTTCTTAAAAAAAATTAGTAGGTTTTACTACCGACCGGGTTCTATTACTAAAATCTCTGCTTCAACCACGCCATTATCAATCGTTATTACCGCCATTGTTCCATCCACCATAAATGACTTATAGCCTTGGCCTGGGTTGATAAATAGAGTCCCATTAATATCTTTTTTTAATGTTTCGTGAGTATGTCCAAACAAAATGATATCTAAGTCTTCATCAAAGTCTTTGAATAACTCTCTAGGGGGAAACTCAGGTCCACCCCAAGCTGGATGGGTGATACCTATTTTTACCTTCTCAACTTCAATAACTTCGATGTATGGAAGGCTTTCTCGTAGATCTACAGGGTCCGAATTTCCATGTACTATGATGCCTTTTCGGGCCGATTCTAAGAAGCCGTCCACCACGGGTTGTCGAACTATGTCTCCACAGTGGATAGCTATATCGCACTTCGAAATGATGTCTCTCATCTTTGGGTGGACTTCTTCCCATTCGTGACAATGAGTGTCAGAGATGACCGCTATTTTGGTAGTCATTTTTAGTGGTTATCCATATATGTGATCAGAACCCAGATTTCACCCGGTCTAAGATTGAGTGGGCTACGTCATATTTAGACATGATTGGAAGAGCTTCTGTAGTACCGTCTGCGTGAATGATAGTTACCTTATTGGTGTCAACAGAAAAACCACTATCAGCTGCAGTTATGTCGTTGGCTACGATAAAATCTAGGTTTTTTGATTTAACCTTTGTTTTACTGTTTTCTACAAGGTTCTCACTTTCTGCTGCGAATCCGACTTTTATTAGATTACTGGAATTTATACCAGCTATGATGTCCGGGTTTTTGACAAGCTCTAAGGACCAAGTATCTGATTCATCTTTTTTTGCTTTGGAGTCCAATTTTTCCAGGGGTCTCCAGTCAGCCACTGCTGCTGCCATAATCAAAACGTCCGCCCCAAGGCACTCATCTTCGATTGCCTTCTTCATATCTTTGGCACTCTGTATGTTGGTAACTGATATACCAACAGGCTTGGCCAAGTTGTTGGGCGCAGCAACCAGGCTTACCATAGCACCGCGATCCCTCGCTGCCTCTGCTATAGCATAGCCCATTTTTCCGGACGAGCGATTGGTTATATTTCTCACAGGATCTATCGCTTCTTCTGTACCTCCAGCACTGACTACAATTTTCTTGCCTGAAAAATCGCCATCCTTGCCTAACAACATATTTGCGGCGCTAATTATGTCGAAAGGTTCAATCATTCTGCCTTTTCCCACGAGGCCCGAGGCGAGTCTTCCTTCACCTGGTCCTGCTATGAAAAATCCCCTGCTAATAAGAGTCGCTACATTGGCCTCAGTGGCGGGATTATCGAACATATTGGTGTCCATTGCCGGAGCTATTATGATCGGTGCTGTGGTGGCCAAAATGGTAGTTGTCAAAACATCGTCCGATATTCCATTAGCAATTTTAGCAATTGTATTGGCTGTCGCCGGTGCCACAATAATAAGATCGGCCGATTCAGCCAGGGTTACATGATTTATAGATAGATTTGAGCCGGGAGAATATAAATTTGTATACACTTCCCTATGCGTGAGGCTTTTGAAAGTTAGTTCTGATACAAATTCAGTGGCTGATTTTGTCAAAACGGTGTCTACAAGGGCGCCGGATTGAACCAATTTGCTAGCTAAATCAACTGCTTTATAGCAGGCAATACTGCCTGTTACCCCTAGTACGATTCTTTTATTTTGGATTGGAGGTGGCATCTCGTTACCTTTCATTAATGTTGAGAGAGTGCACTATGCGTAAACCTTTTAGAGTTAAGTCAGGATCAATATGGTCGAATTCACCAACTTGATCTTTTACAATATCTGCCTGCCCTCCGGTGGCAATTACAGTTGCGTTGGCACCAATTTCTTTTCTGAATCTGGCTATCATACCTTTTATCAATTCAGAATATCCAAATACGAGGCCCGATTGAATTGAATGAGTGGTATTTTTCCCAATTGCTTGTTCTGGGGCATGTAGCTCCACTCTTCTAAGCTGAGAAGTTGCTCTATATAGAGAGTCTGCAGACACTGTCATTCCCGGTGCTATGGCACCTCCAAGATATTCAGCATGCTCATTTATAGCGTCAAAAACTGTGGCGGTACCCAAATCAACTACGATACATGGACCTCCATATATATGAAGCGCTGCTGCTGCATCAACTATTCGGTCAGCACCTACATCCCTTGGACTATCATACAAGATTTTTATACCAGTTTTGGTTCCTGCCATGACAGTCAAAGGCTGTACCTTTAGATATTTTTGGCACAATAGTTCAAATGTAGGAGTTAGAGGCGGTACGACACTACAAATTGCTGCTGAGTTAATTTCAACTGCCTTCAAGTTGTTTGCCGACATGACTTGTTGTAATAGTAAACCGTATTCGTCCGAGGTTTTTCGGGAGTCAGTTGAGAATCGCCATGTCGATAGCAATTCGGAATCCAGAAATAGACCTATAGTTATGTTGGTATTACCGATATCAATCGCGATAAGCATGATGACAGCATGGGTCCTGTTATTTTTTGCGTGTCACGTAGTTTTTGTTCCTCGCCCAATTTTCTTTCAACAGGATACTTGCTTCTAGTAGTTTGTCTATAGTTGGATATAGGGAGTCTCTCAACCTTTGGAATCCCATTATCTTTGCTGCTTGATTAGCAGCAGCTTGACCTGATAGCTGATCTTTTTCCTTACTTTCCCAAGCAGTATTAACTTTTTCTTCCCAGTCGTCAGGAAGCCGATCTGAATCTTGATCCGCTGGGTTTTCGTTAAAATTAATTATTCTGGGGCTCACTGAAGGTTTTCTGGCCGGTGACAATTTTTCATTTCCGTTAACGGTGCTTGAATCGGTATTTTTTATTGATACTGTGAAGTCGGTTCCCTCACGAAATGTTACTTCTATTTCATCTCTGGATGTCAAGAATTCTCTAAAAGACCGGAATCCTAGTTCTTTATAATCAAATCCCGGGTCTATGCGGGTCATAGTTTGTGCCAATCGGGTCCCAAGTGAGCTACCGTCATTTCCAACAGTGGCTTCAACAGCCTTTATCAGTAATTGTCCCACTGATCTCTCACTATCTTGTCTATCTTGTTGAGGATTAATTTGCCTGCGATCCCTATAAGGAGTGGTTCTTCTGTTGTTATTTCTTGCAGTTGAACTGGGTTTTTGCAGACCAATTGTCTGAGGGTCTAAGAAAATGTATTTGTCACACGATTTGACCATGGTTGTTGATGTAACTGCTTTTCGACCTGCGCCGACCACACCTTTTCCTGAGCCTCGTAGATGGTTCACGAGGGGCACAAAGTCACTGTCTGAAGAAACGATAACAAAAGTATCTACCTGTGCGCTGTGCAGCAGTTCTACAGCATCTATCGTTAGCTTAATGTCACAGGAGTTTTTCCCAGACCTAGGAGTTCTGTAGTTATGGACAGCCTCTACTCCAAGTTCGATTAATCTTTCTTGTCCCTTCCTTTCTGAAGACCAATCAGCATAAGCCCTTTTTACTATGATTCGACCCATCCCTGATATTTGTTCCACGAGGTACTGAAGAGAATCTATGCCTACATTCTCGTAATCTATTAATAATGCAATGTTTGAATCAGTCACTGAAATCCTGCCGTACGGCTTAATGTAAGAATGTTTTGGAGTTTCTCAATTATACCATCGTAAAATAATACTACTTGATGTTTAGGTTTGACGTAAAAGATTGATTTGCAGATATTTGCATCTGTTGATGACTAATTTTGGTGGTGCTATAATTTCCGAACTAATGGATATTATGTATAAAAAGGTATTGAAATCAACTTGTTCCTGTAGGAACTAGAATGAGGCTGTCAACGCTGTAAAACTAGGCCGCAGGTGAATATAGAGCCCCGCCCCAAGCTTTCAAGCGTTGGTAGCGGGGCTATTTTTATACCCAAAATTAACGGAGGAAAGTTTTGGCAACAACGACACCGTCTTTAGCGTTGACCCCATATCAGGTCAATAGATACAGTCGACACATAATAATGCCCCAAGTGGGTAGTGTTGGTCAGAGAAAATTGCTTGATGCCAAAGTGTTAATGGTTGGTGCTGGAGGACTAGGCTCCCCAATAGCAATATACTTGACGCTAGCAGGGGTTGGTACTGTGGGATTGGTGGATTTTGACGATGTAGATGTTACCAACTTGCAAAGGCAAATACTGCATTATAACGATGACATTGGGAGACCTAAAGTGGAATCGGCCGTTGAGACTCTCAAAGCCTATAACCCTGACACCAATGTTAACGTCCATGAAGAACCTATTTCCTCACATAACGCCATGGAGATAATGAAAGATTACGACATAATCGTAAATGGCGCCGATAATTTCCCTACTAGATATCTGGTCAATGATGCAGCCTATTTACTAGGCAAGCCTTTAGTTGATGGCAGTATTTTATTGTTTGATGGTCAAGCAACAACCTATTTGCCTGGGAATGGATGCTACCGATGTTTATTTCCTACCCCTCCGCCTCCGGGAGAAGTTCCAAGCTGTGCAGAAGCAGGGGTATTGGGGATGTTGCCGGGGATGATAGGAACTATTCAAGCGACCGAGGTGGTGAAATTAATCCTGGGACAAGGAGATTCATTGAGTGGGCGTCTTTTACTTGTGGATGCCTTGAGTATGGAGTTTAGAACTGTGAAGCTCAGGAGAAATCCGGAATGTCCTTTATGCGGAGATAATCCAACAGTCACGGAGTTGATTGATTACGTAGCTTTTTGTGGTGGCGCACCTTTAACTGGATAGAGGAGTATTCGTTACCTGTTTTTTTATATAAAAATGCATGCGTAGAATCATAGGATTCCGATGCTCTTAGTATGCTAGAGGAATGCCGTTTACTGAATGATGCTTTAACGGATATCATATTCTTCGAGATTTAGTAGTATCTTAAGCGCTAGGATTTTAGACCTTGAAAATATATACCAGGACAGGTGATGAGGGAGAGACAGGATTATTTTTTGGTGGCAGGGTTCCCAAAAATGATCCAAGATGCGAGGCATACGGTGCCGTGGATCATGTTGTATCAGCTATGGGAGTTGCTCGGGCTTTCTGTCAAGACGAGAATGTAAAAAGCGTAATACTGGATATTCAAAACCAACTGTTCACGGTTGGGGCTGAACTCGCCACTTTACCCGAAAATTACGAGACTATGAAGAATTCTTACAAGGTTATCATCCCCGAAATGGTAAGCCAGCTTGAAAACAAACTTGATGAATTGGACGCAGAAATAAATTTGCCACCAAGTTTTATTTTGCCTGGGGCTTCACCAGGTTCGGCGATTTTAGATCTGGCAAGAACTACACTGCGTGAGGCCGAGAGAAGAATATTGGACCTGCAAGAGCTGGGACAACTTGTCAATAGAGAAATATTGCCTTACGTAAATAGACTTTCAGATCTTCTATTTATGTTGGCGAGGTATGAAGATAGAAATTTGCCTGATGAATTGATAACAGGTCAAAAAAATAATGAATGACCTTGGAACCGCAAAGCCCAAAATAGCGATTATAGATTACCAGGCCGGAAATATAAGAAGTGTAGAGAAGGCTTTGACTCAAAGTGGGGCGGAGGCCGTGGTGTCTTCTGTACCAGGTGTAATAGAATCGTGTGATGGGGTTGTCTTTCCTGGTCAGGGGGCCTGTGACAGCTCTATGCTCAATCTGCGAACTCACTCCTTGGATGGGCTTATATTGCAATTGATCTCAGATGAAAAACCATTTCTTGGAGTTTGTTTGGGGTTGCAACTACTTTTGCAAAATTCTGAAGAAGGAGATCAAGACTGCTTGGGGTTGATAGCAGGTACAGTAAAGAGGTTTCCTCAAGGTAACAAGATCCCTCACATGGGCTGGAATGAGGTTAATATAGAATCGGATCATCCAGTACTTTCAGGTGTGCCAAATAATTCTCATTTTTATTTTGTACACAGCTATTTTGCAGAACCGATCGACAAAAATATTATCGCCGCTACCACCACATATGGAATCGAATTTTGTAGTGCAGTAGCCTTTGAGAATGTGGTGGCAGTTCAATTCCATCCTGAGAAAAGCGGGAGCGTAGGCCTCAAAATATACGAAAATTTTGTCCAATTCACCAGAATGTCTACGGGTGGTTTGTCATGATGGAAGTCATACCAGCTATTGATATTAGAGCAGGCAGATGTGTTAGGTTGCTTCAAGGGGATTATTCTAAAGAGACAATATTTGCTGATAACCCTATGGAAATGGCAATAAAATGGGAAAGGGAAGGTGCAGAATACCTGCATATCATTGACCTTGATGGTGCTAAAGAGGGCTCTGCTGTAAATATGGACGTCATTTCGAAAATCTGTGCAGGTTCAGCGGCTAGAATTCAGGTTGGCGGTGGTATTCGGGATTATGAAACAGCAGCTCGTTATATGGATGCGGGCGTTTCCCGAGTTATTATGGGAACGTCGGCGGTAGATAGAACCGATGAATTAGAACGGATACTGGACTCCCTTGGTGCGGAATCTTTAATAGTGAGCGTAGATGCTAGGGAAGGAATAGTTGCATTGGACGGGTGGACTCGGGAAAGTAGGATGACAGTAGAGACAGTTGTAAAAAACATAGAAGCATTAGGTGTCGAAAGGTGTATGTACACAGACATATTGAAGGATGGTACCTTGAGCGAACCGAATTATGTTGGTGTTGAAAGTGTTGTGGATTCAACAAACATGAAAATAATGGCTGCAGGCGGTATAGCAGCTCTTTCTCAACTTAAACGCATGTCAATCGTAGGTGTTGAAGCAACTATAGTTGGCAGAGCCCTGTACACTGGTGATATCCGATTACGACAAGCAATTGATGAGTTAAAATAATTCAAAAATAAAGAATTGGTGTTATCTATGCCATCAAAATCGAACAAAGATTCTTTCGCAGCGGCTAAAAAGCTTGATATATATCACATAACCTCGCTTCTTCCAGCTATGCCTTACCATCAGGTTGCAGATATTGGTTGCGGAGAAGGTGCCCTCTCTATCCCTCTTGGGAAACTGGTTTATAGAGGTAATGTGATCGCATTGGACCCAGTCAAAAAAAATCTCACAACCACGAGACGAGAATTGAAAAAGGCCAGACTTACTAATGTGAAAGCAAGTCACATACCAGAGGAACCAATATTGCCTCTCAAGGATGAAATGGTGGATGGAGCAATGGCAGTTTTTCCATTTCAATTATTTAGTAAACCTCAGCAAACACTGAAAGATATCAATAGATGCATGAAGAAAGGAGGTTGGCTGTCAGTCATAGAATGGCAACCGGCTTTTGAGGAATACGGGCCGGCAAGTAAACAAAGATTGGATCCGGGTGTCCTAAGAGGAAAATTAGAGAAAGCTGGGTTCAATTTTTATATCAGGCATGATCTTTCAGATATGGCCTATATGATGATTTTTTCTAAGTAACCCTTAGGGAAATTGCATGCTTACGAAAAGGATTATTCCTTGCCTAGATGTTGATAATGGAAGAGTGGTAAAAGGTGTTAGTTTTGTAAACTTGAGAGACGCTGGAGATCCGGCAGAACTGGCAAAAATTTACGACAAGGAAGGGGCGGACGAGCTGGTGTTTCTTGATATAACTGCTACACCAGATAATAGAGACACAATGATAGAAGTTGTTCGAGATGTATCAGAAGAGGTTTTCATTCCGTTGACTGTCGGTGGTGGGATCAGACAGATTTCAGATGTCAGGAGGATGCTGGAAGCGGGAGCGGATAAAGTATCTCTAAATACAGCTGCTGTGCAAACTCCCAATTTAATAAAAGAAGTATCAGATTTTTTTGGTTCACAATGCATTGTGGTAGCTATAGATGCAAAAAAATATAACGATACATTTGCCGATCAACAAGATCAAGAGATGACTGTGTGGGAAGAATTAAAAGTCGATTTAGACACAGGATGGCTGGTTTATACACATGGGGGTAGAAACACTACAGGGATGGACGTTGTAAAGTGGGCACAAAAAGTGGCTGACTTGGGGGCAGGAGAAATACTTTTAACTAGTATGGATTCTGATGGCCATGAATCTGGGTATGATTTAGAACTGCTAAAATTAGTGAGTAGTTCAGTCTCTATACCGGTAATAGCAAGTGGCGGGGCAGGTACCTTGGAGCATCTCCAACAAGCTATCGAGGTGGGTAAAGCAGACGCAGTATTGGCCGCAAGCATGTTTCATTTTGGTACCTATTCAATTGGGGATGCTAAAACTTATTTGGCAAATCAAAAGATTCCCATAAGGCCAGTGGGAAAATAAATGAAATGTATTGAGAAACATAAGGTGATCTAGATGACAGTTATACGTTTTGGCGAAAAAGGTTTAATTCCTGCTATTGTTCAAGACTATGAGACTCGAGAGCTCCTTATGGTTGCCTATATGAATAAAGAATCACTTGCTAGAACATTGGAAACCAAGGAAGCCTGGTTTTATAGCAGGAGCAGACAGGAACTATGGCACAAAGGGGAGACATCAGGAAACTTTCTCGTGGTTAAATCTATAAAAAGTGACTGTGATGGAGACAGTCTTCTTTTAGAGGTTGATCCAAAAGGCCCGGCTTGTCATACAGGAGATCAGACCTGTTTTAATACGGTTTTGTTAGATATTAATCAATGCGAATTTGACGAGTTAGCTGACGACAAAGATTTTTTCGAAGATCTATTTTCTGTTGTCGACGATCGTAAGAACAATCCGAAAGATGGTAGTTACACAAACAAATTACTTAATGATGGGATCGCCCGGATAGCACAAAAAGTTGTGGAAGAGGCAGGAGAAACGGCTATTGCTGGGGTGTTAGGTCAGAAACAAGAATTGTCGGAAGAGATTTCTGACCTGATATATCATGTCTTTGTGTTAATGTCGGCTAATGAAGTGACTCTTGCTACAGTGGTAGATGAATTGTCACAAAGACGAGCCTCAGGTAAATAGAATTCATTCCAAATCACGGTCTGCATGTATCGCTGATTCCATAGCATTTATGGCCACTTCAATTTGATCATCATCTGGGATTTTTGTAGTTAAGGATTGCAAGAGTAAATTTGGCACTGACATCTTGGAAACAAATTTGTTTGTCTCATACTTACTGTTGAATCGTATGAACTCATAACTCAAACTTGCTATAAGTGGAATTAACACAATTCTAGAACCAACAACCAACCATAAAGGTTCTCTGGGGATGAAAGTGAAAACTATTATGGCTATGATCATGATAGTTAGGAGGAAAGCTGTGCCACATCTTGGATGTGCTGTGGGGTACTTTCGTATTTCCTGGATAGTTAAAGGATCGCCTTTTTCTTGAGCGTGGACCGCCATATGCTCAGCCCCATGGTACATGTAAACTCTACGAATATCTGGCATTAGGCTAATTATAGTTACATATATAAGAAACACAGCGAGCCGAATGATCCCTTCAGCTATGTTGCTTATGACATCAGATCCCAATAATCCTTCGAATGGTTTACTTACTACCAAGGGCAAAATGAAGAATATCCCAATGGCTATACTCAATGAAATCAAAATCATGATTGCAGATGAGAATTTTCCTGGAGGCGCGTCCTCTTCTTCATTAGCCACTTGGGACGAGTAGTTTAGGGCTTCCATGCCAAGAGATAGGGTTTCTGCAAGGGCAATAATACCTCTAATCATTGGAATCGATCGTAATTTTCCCGTGAATAAAGTATTGATCTTTTTGACTCTGGTAACAATATCGCCTGAGGGAGCCCTGACAGAAATAGCAACGTTGTTTTGGCCTCTTATCATTATGCCCTCAATAACAGCTTGGCCACCATATCGAGGGGTTGATTGGCCTACACCCAAAAAAAAAGGTGAGATATATCTCACCCTTTCGCTAATCAAGAATTACCTCTCATTGCAAATTGTACCTACGCCTTAGTCTTTCAACTCTTCCTTCTGTGTCAACTATTCTCTGCTCTCCAGTGAAAAAAGGATGACATGAGGAGCAAATTTCTACGCGTAATTCTGGCTGAGTGGCTCCAGTTATGAAAGTTGAACCACACGAACAGGTGACAGAAGCTTCATTGTAATATTCTGGATGTATTTCAGACTTCATTGTGGTTATTTCCTAGATTGGATAGACACTAGCATGTTTTTTTCCGTTGGGGAAAAATTCGAATTTTACCGAACCGTCAATTAGTGAAAACAAAGTATGGTCTTTACCCAAACCTACATTGTTTCCCGGGTGTATTTTGGTTCCTCGTTGCCGTACTAGAATCGAGCCTGCAGTAACCAGCTGGGTATCGTATCTTTTGACACCAAGTCTCTTGGATTTACTGTCTCTTCCGTTTCGAGTACTTCCTCCGCCTTTCTTATGTGCCATGAGTATTGCTCCTGGGTTGGTAATTAACTGACAGATATGTCGGTAATTCTTAAGTCGGTAAAGTTCTGGCGGTGACCATTTTTTCGTCTGTAGCGAGTTTTCGCCTTATATTTAAATACCACTATCTTTTTCCCCTTACCCTTGTTGACCACTTCAGCCTGAACTTTGGCTCCCTCTACATGAGGGGTTCCAATGGATGTTTCGCCATTCAAGGACACCAGCTTTACCAAATCTAAACTGACAGTATCACCCTCATCTC
>CAYMZR010000019.1:0-26622 GCA_964394975.1 uncultured Dehalococcoidia bacterium
ACTATGCCGCTACACCCTCCAGGTTCTGATATAAGTAAGACACTGACCGATGACACCGATCAGATAGTAAAATTAGATTGGCTTGGTTACTCTGAGGCATGGATTGGGGAGCATTTTACCTTTGAGTGGGAAAACATTCCCAGCCCTGATCTTTTCATAGCCCAGGCAGCCGCGGTAACGACCCGAATTAAACTTGGGACTGGCGTCACATGCCTACCTAATCATAACCCTGCTATGCTAGCCCACCGCATCGCTCAGCTTGATCACCAAACTCGGGGTCGGCTCTTATGGGGGATCGGCTCCAGTTCAACTCCTGGCGATTACGAATTATTCGGATTCAACCCAGATGAAGGTGATCGCCGACATTTTACCCTAGAGTCTGTAGAAGCAGTCCTTAAGATCTGGAATGACCCCGCCCCGGGAAAATATAGCAATGGGATATGGAAATATGTCATACCGGAACCAGTTGATAAAATAGGCCTTAGACTCCATTTACAACCCTTTCAAGATCCTCATCCTCCTATTGCGGTAGGCGGGGTTTCACCGAAATCTGAAACATTGAAATTTGCAGGACAAAAAGGTTGGATTCCCATCAGCATCAATTTAGTACCGACAACATCCCTAATAGGACATTGGGAGGCCTATGCTGAGGGAGCCTCGCGTAGCCAATTGGTCCCAGATCGTTCAAAATGGCGGATAGCCAGAGAAATTTATGTAGCTGACACTACTAAAAAAGCCAGGAAGGAAGTGATGGAAGGGACTATAGCACGTGACTATAAGAATTATTGGTTTAATCTTCTCGATTGGAGTAACAATTTAGACCAATTCAAATTGGATGTAAACATGCCAGATTCGGATATCACACTAGACTACTTAATGGACAACGTTTGGATTGTCGGGAGCCCCGATGAAGTAGCCGAAAAATTAGCAACCCTCTATAAAGATACAGGTGGGTTTGGAACAATTCTCACAATGGGACATGAATGGGAGCCCCGACAGCAATGGATAGAATCTATGTCCCTTTTGGCTGATACTGTCATGCCCAAACTAGCGAAATTGTAATTGATCATATGGTGCTAAAAAACCAATTTGGATTTATACATCACATGGAGGTATGAATATTGTCATATGAGTCGGTCATAGCCGAAATGAAGGAAAGTGCTCTGAATTTATTGCAGAGTCTCTCAAAAGAACAAATAAAGAAAATCACGTATCCGTTTCTCGATGCCGAAAGAGTTTATTGGTATTACGCACCAATCAACAGGCACGGATTACCTTTACGAGATATGTCAAGTTCGCAAAAATCTCTTGCATTCGAATTAATGAAAACAGGCCTAAGCGAGAGAGGGGATCTTAAAGCCAATCAAATAATCCAACATGAAAAAATCCTAGGGAAAATCGAAAAAGAAGCGGAAATCATAATGTGGGAAAGGGATCCAACCTTATATTTCTTCACCATTTTTGGTGATCCTACGGATGATATAGATCCCTGGGGATGGAGAGTTGAAGGGCATCATCTTTCGCTTCATTTCAGTATCTGGGCCAATGATATTTTATCCATAACCCCATCGTTTTTTGGAGCAAACCCGGCGAAGGTCCAATCTGGAACACACCAAGGGCTTGAAATCTTAGCACCTCGGCAATCGTTGGCATTAGAATTGATGCAGAGTCTAGATCCGGCCCAATCCAAGAAAGCTTTAATCTTTGATGAGGCCCCAGCAGATATCCTAACCTTCAGCTCAGCTAGGGCCTCTCTTCCCAAAGAAGAGGGCTTGAAAGCAACAAATATGAGCCAAACACAAAAAAACATCCTAAAAAATATCGTCGAAGAATACATTGGAGAATATAGATCTGAAATTGCGAGCGGCATTGTATCAAAATGGACAGAAAACATAGACACAATTCATCTCGCCTGGGGTGGAGGGAATCAAGTTGGGGACCCGCATTATTATAGATTGCATGGGGGAACCTTTCTGATCGAATATGACAACATCCAAAATGGCGCAAATCATATACATTCTGTGTGGAGAGACGTCGACAACGACTTTGCTGTGGACGTGTTGAGAGACCACCTATTGTTGTATCACATCACATGAACTCAATAATCAAACCTATAGACTTATGCTTCACTCAAACAGGAAAACAACAATAACATCATGTCTATGAGCGATGGGTGCGCATTGGACTTTCTGGCTGAATCCATGTGTATTGCTATTGAGAACATGAAGTCCACGATAGAACAGATAGGAACGACCCGCAGTACCAATACGCTGGAGCTAGAAACAAGAAACTGGGTAACAGCACTGTTTTGTTATAACTCTTTGGAGAATAGTAAGTTAATATCACGGATCCGCAAACTGGGAACCCACCAAACAGCTATGAATTTGATCGAAAAGAGTTCCGATCGAGAGATAAAGTTGGTTCAGGGAATAATGGATATGCTGAAAGAGCATAACAAGAACGGGACTTTGATACAAAGGACCAAAAATCGATTCCTATTATCCATTACCGATCTAGAGACTGAATTCATAGACCATCATTCACTAGTGTTAGAAATTAAACGTTCGCATAACATTGTAATTCCGCTTTTTGAAATCACTGAATGTGAAGACGCAAATTGTGAATGGATATTTGCATGGCTGGTTGAAACGCTTGGTGAGGAATATCAAGAATATTTGGTTCCATACGTCTAGAAACGAATATGGAATGTTACATAAAGAAAGGTTAATGAATTGGTTTAACCCGGACCCCGAAAGGATCTCGTTGGGATATGGGTTGCTATTTTGTATAGCACTTGCAGTAGGTGCAGAAGCACTATATTTTCTTGAGAAATCTGTGTTTGATTTTTCCTTATTTGATTCTCTGGTAATTGTAATAGTTATTGCCGTTCTTATTCGAAATTTACTTCCGCTACCACAGAAAATATCGCCAGGGTCTAGTTTCGCCTCAAAGCAGATTTTGGAAACTGCCGTTTTGATGCTAGGGACCAGTGTAAATCTTTTTAAGATCGTGGATGCCGGGGCTTCGATGCTTTTGATAATTATTTTTTCAGTCTGTGGCGGTTTATTCATTGCCTGGTTTGTGGGACATAAGATTTTAAAGCTAGGGTCTAGACTGGCATTATTGGTTGGAGCCGGTAATTCCATTTGTGGGAATTCGGCAGTTGCAGCTGTGGCTCCTGCCATTGGGGCATCTTCAACAGAAATAGCTGCCGCCATTAGCATTAGTGCTATTCTGGGTGTAGTTCAGATCTTATTCTTACCGCTATTGGCACCAACTCTAAGTTTGACTAATTATGAATATGGCGTTATCGCAGGCCTCAGTGTCTATGCGGTCTCTCAGGTGGTCGCGGCTTCATTCATTATTTCCAATTTGTCGGGGCATATAGCAACACTGGTTAAACTAATAAGAGTTCTTTTATTAGGGCCAATGATCATCGTCTTGGGAGTAATCCATAGTTCGACCGAAACCCAGCAGACCTATTGGGAGCGAGTAAAGGTTTATGTCCCATGGTTCGTCGTTGGCTTCATTATATTAGCTATATTGAGAACTACCGGACTCATACCAGAGTATATCGGCGACAGAGTTCAGATAATCAGCAAATTTCTTTTTGTGATCGCAATGGCTGGTCTGGGATTGGGTGTTAACCTTCGCGAAATAGTCAACGTGGGCCCACGAGTTGCTCTGACCACCACTGCAACCACAGGGTTTATGCTGATGTGCGCTTTGTTTGCCGTAACGTTTCTCGAATTAGGATAAACTCACTCAGGAATAGGATCGATTATTGGCTTTCTAGACCCTGAGTCTATATTGCTGTTTACTGGAATTGCTTATCTAGGTCCATGACTAATTGCTTTTCCACTCCCTCCAGCTGATCGATAATAAAATCAATTATCCATCGTGGCTGGTCAGAATCATCGTCGATAAGGAGTCTTCGAGAACATTCTAGCTCTTCACTGCTACTCATTTGCTCTTTGACGATTGGAAGAACGAAAGCTTCTTCGTTTTCGAAATGATCGAATTCGGACACTCTTAATTCCATAACACTTCGGTATAAATGTCGTCGTGTTCTGGGCTTTACGAAACGCTCTGCTATCGCGTCTCCCGCGGCCTCTTCAACCTGGTCGACTTTTTCCATTAATTTGGCGTGCTCTTCTTCTTCACTGGCTAACACGTTTTCTGCTGAAGCCTGGTCAAGAAGCTCCAGAACAGATCCTCCAAATTGTCGAAGTTCATCATGTTCCACCTCATTGGCCTTAAGAGGTTCGCGACCATCCTGCAATATCTTATCCTTAAGTGGCTCTGTCATATATTCATCTTCTGTCTGGGCATGGTATAGAAGATGTTTGAGCCACGCATCGAGATTAGCTTTAAACACAGTGAGGTCTCCACCTTCTTGAGCCTCCAAAGCCAGATTCTCCGTAAAATCAGAGTGTTTCATGTAGACTTTGTGCATTAAATACATTACATCAATCGGACTTTCTAATTGAGTAATCTGATCAGTAAATAACGGCATGGTCTGCTCCTATTTTCAGCTGGATAAACGCAAACTATAAGTTTTTGAAACTCCTTTTGTTTCCAATGACCTTAATCAAAAAAATCTCGCCAATATTTAGTTCACAAGGTAGAGGGTAGGGTAGATGAATACCCATGCAACATCGACGAAGTGCCAATATTTAACCACCCCCTCAACCCCCCAATGAGAATCGCTATTGAATCTTCCATCCGATCCCATTCTTACAATTACAATCAGCGCAATTATTCCAGTAATAACATGAAAAGCATGTATACCTGTCATTGTGAAGAATATTGTTCCAAACGCACTTGAAGGCGGAAAATAGTGAAATGCTTCGTACCATTCCCAGCCTACTCCAATCAGAAAAATACTTGCCAAAACGATAGTGGCTATAATATTTTTTCGAAATTTTTGCTGGTTGTTATGGGCAACTGCAACTTCACCCCTAAATGCTGCCAAACTACTCATCAAAAGAACAAGTGATATGGCCAATCCCAGGGGTTGGTTTAGATGGTCTGGTCTTTCGACTCCTTGGAGATAAAATCGGGTGGAAATTAAGGCACCAAATAAGAACGTTTCCGATAATATAAATATCCATAACCCAACACGTTTCATTGAAAACTCATCGTGGCTGGTTGTGTGGACTTCTGACTGTGTTGACACTTTGGTAAGTACTCCCTTACTACTTGATCTATTCTTCTGGAGGGATCCAGAGTTCTTTTATGTGCATGAAGTAATGAACAATTAGCCAGGATCCTGGAGCGGCTAACAGTACCATGAAGATAAAGTTTCCACTGGTTACTCTAACCCCGATAATATACTCAGCTACTTCTACAATAAGTAATCCTATAAATACATATAAACCCTTTCGGAATTTTCTGGTGATCTCTTTATCGTCCACTTATCAATCCTTATAATTGCAAATTTCTCAACACTAGATAGAAGTTGCTTGAGTTTCTTTTCTCCCAGGTTGCCCGTATGTGTAAGGGCCTTCATCTACCTTTGGCTGATGGGTGAAATTCTCTTCTGGGGGAGGAGAATCTGTGGCCCATTCCAATGTCGTGGCACCCCAAGGATTATTACCGGAGACAGCCCCCTTAGCCCAGGATACGACCATGTTGTATACAAATGGGATAAAAGATAATCCTAGGAGTAGGGCAAAAATTCCTATTAGGATATTGCCATTTTCCAAGTTTTCTGGATAAGTCCAAACCCTTCTATTCATTCCGTCTGTTCCAACTATAAACATAGTTATAAATAAAGCGTTGTAAGTTAGGAACATCGTGGTGAAATGAAGTCGGCCCAATGTTTCGTTGTATAACCTACCAGTCATTTTTGGGAACCAATAATAGATTGCGCCGAACAGCATAAAAATTTCGCCTCCCATCATTGTGTAATGAAAGTGAGCAACGACGAAGTATGTGTCCTGGAGATGTATATCAGTGGCAACATCTGCGAGGAATATTCCCGTTAACCCTCCGATGAGAAAATTAAAAACAGTCCCCACTACAAAAAGCATTGGTGTAACTAACCACAATTTGCCTCTCCATATGGTGCCTAAGGCAGAGAGAAAGACTACTCCGGTTGGGATGGATATCAATTCAGTAAGAGCCATGAATGGAATATGCAAAAATTCTTCCATTCCACTTGTAAATAAATGATGAGCCCAAACTAGGAAACTCAAGGCCGTGATAGACAGGAAAGACGCGACCACTAACTTGTATCCAAACAAAGGCTTTCGAGAGAAATGGCTTACCATCTCCAATAGAGCACCAAATGCTGGCAAGATCATAATGTATACAGCTGGATGGGAATAGAACCAAAACACATGCTCATACAAAAGAGGTTTTCCACCTAGTCCAGCGTCAAAAAACACCATGCCTGCAACCCTATCTAATATGACCATAAGCAACCCAAAAGCCACTACCTGAGTTGCTGTCACACTGATGATTGAAGCAGCTACTATTGACCATATGAAAATAGGCAACCTACCCCAAGTCATTCCGGGAGCTCGTAAGCAAATGGTTGTAGTCAAAAAATTAAGGCCTCCTAGTATAGAAGAAAGCCCAAAAGTCAGAAAAGCGAAGAGAAAAAGCAACTGCCCCTCTGCATTGGTAACACTCAATGGTGGGTAGGCTGTCCATCCTGAGTCAAAGCCTCCAAATAGAGGTGTCAATATTAGCAAGATTGCAACTGGAGGAATAATCCAAAAACTTAGTGCGTTAATTCTTGGGAAGGCTACATCTTCTGCCCCAATCATAAGGGGTAAGACATAGTTAGAAAGGCCTCCGATGATTGCAGCCACAGCCACAGCCACCATAATAATGCCGTGAAGGCTCATGATGGTGTTGTAATAATTAGGTCCGAGAAGCCCTTCTCCTGAATCAGCTAGTTCTATACGCATCAATAAAGCAAAGAATCCGCCAAGCAGAAACAAAATTACGAAAGTGACAAGATACTGCACTCCGATCACTTTATGGTCCATGCTAAAGCCGAAGTAACGCTGCCAGCTTTTTGCCTCAAAATGACTAGGCTTTAACCCTATCCACTCGCGTATCCAGCTGTTCCAGACTCCTACTCCCAACAACCAACCCAAAAGGGCGAAGAGATAGGAGAAAGAAATGTTAATTTCAGCTGCTGGATTTCCGGTGAGGCTGGAAAGTGAAATTCCAACTCCCAGCCCAACCAACAGACCGACTGACGCTCCGATTAAACCTCGGACTATCGGCCATAAAAACTTAAATTGGGTCATTTGTAGATCTCCAGTAATTTAGGGGCAAATATCTGTTTTTGGTTCATCGAAGAGGTTTTTGGTCCTTCAACCAAATTTCGTAATCGTTCTCGGATAAAACTCTAACCGGGATGGACATTTGAGCATGTCCTATTCCACATAATTCAGCGCATTGAAGTCGATAGTTCACGTCCTCATCAAAGTTGCCTAATTTAGTCGGGGTAGCGTTGACATGTGTGGTCATGCCTGGAACTGCGTCAATTTTCACTCTAAAAGCAGGAATCCAAAAAGCGTGTAACACGTCTTTAGAAGTGACGTAGAACTTAGTATTGTAATAGGCAGGTAAGACGACTTCATTTCGACTATAAACACCCTCTTCGGGGTACATGATTTTCCAACTCCATTTTTGCGATTCAGCTTGGATAACTACATCAGGTACACGCTTTTCTTCCGCTCTCAATTCCAGAACACCGGTAACACCCGGGTGAACAAACACGAAAGCAACCAAGATAAATGACCCAATCACCCAAACATAGGAAAGATTACGGCTATTTGTTACGTGTGGGCCATCTTCATCTGGCCTACCTTTTGACCGAAATTTGAAGACGCTATAAATCAAAAACACTGTAATTAAAGTGAAAATTGGAATACAAATATATAGAAGGAGAAAGAAAGCTTCATCAATGACCACAGCCTGTCTTGACCCGCTAGAAGGTAAAGAATGAAGGTTAGTTATGGCAAAAAATTCGATAATTACAGTACTTAGAATCCAACTAATCAGAGGTAGTGTCCAATTGTTTTTCATCAGTTTCCTTTAGTAAATAGATATCGCTGCGCACTCTTTCTCAATGTAGCCTTTGTTAAGGCGATCTCAATCGATGTTGCAGTACAACGCTGCGGATGAGTCCATACCAGCAGGGCGTACCGTCGCGGATCACTCAATGGATACTTAGTTAGGTTGGAGTTTGCTGACATATCACGAAAAGAAAGACATCGACGGTACGCCCTACTGGCATGCTCATGTCATCTCCCTACTTATTTTTTGTTTAATCTAAAACCGAGCTCTTACTGCCAGCAATTTGTAACTAGCAATAGGATGAATGCCCGATGTCCCGTACCAAGCAAAACGTGTTAAGGAAGGTGCCTCTTTAGTGGTGCCTCTTTAGTACGGGACGGTAATGAGTCTAGTTGAACCGGTGTGAAGGGTGTGTGAAACCTAGAAGGCTAATATGAAATTAGTATGAATATCCAGCAATTTTCTGTTTTCTGGGTCTATCCTACAAGGCGGTAACCCATTCCTGGCTGGGTAAGAATAAACTTGGGCCTAGATGGTTCTTGTTCAATTTTCTTTCTTAACTGTTTGATGAAAGTCCGAAGGTATTCATGTTCACCACCATATTCTGGACCCCACACTTTTTGAAGCAATTCTCTGTGGGAAATTATCTTACCTTTATTGGTCGCCAGTGTTTTCAACAATTCAAATTCTGTCCGAGTGAGATTGATTTCAACTCCATCTTTAAACACTATTCTTGAGGACAAATCAGCCGTGATATTACCAAAAGTGATCAACGGTATTGACTCCTGACCAACCGAATCAATTTCTCTCTGCCGTCTGAGTAAAGTTCTTACCCTGGCCAAAAGTTCTTCGATCCCAAATGGTTTCGTCAAATAATCATCTGCCCCAATATCAAGAGCCTGCACCTTTTGAGCCTCCTCATCCGTTGCGGACAAGATCATGATTGCCCCAGAATACCAATCTCTTAATTTCAGCAAGGCAGTCATTCCATCCATAATAGGCATAGATAGATCTAGAATAACTAGCTCTGGTTGCTGTAGTGCCGCCTGCTCTAAAGCCGATTGGCCATCGTGAACGACTGCTGTTTTTATTGATTCTCTTTTAGATAAATGACTTGATATAAAAGCGCAAATTCTAGGGTCATCATCTGCAATCAATACTCCGACCTTTTTCATATCTTCTCCATTAATAAATGTAAGTATCATCCAATGGAAGGGAAAGAAAATTTAAATACGGTTCCTTCTCCAACTTTGCTTTGAACTGTCAGGATCGAACCATGTAACTTGCATATATATTGGCAGATTGCTAAACCTAAACCAGCCCCAGGCTTACCATTTTGCTGAGAAGTGGCCAGGCGATAAAATTTGTCAAAAATATTAGCTTGTTCCGATTTTGGTATTCCTATACCCCGATCCACAACTTCCACAACAATGTTCTTTGCATTAGATTTCATCGGTGAGGCCTTTAACCATATATCTCTGTTAACGGGGGAATATTTTGCTGCGTTGGAAACAAGATTATTCAACAATCGAAGTACAAGTAGGTGGTCAGCATAAAAGAAGGGGGTATTCTCGTGAATTTCTAAATGAAGTCTATGCGACGTACCGTATCGACTACGCTCAAACTGTCTTTTGCATTCCTCTGCTATATCGATTATGTGGCACGATTCGGGGTCAAATGGGATTGCTCCACTCTCAATCCTAGCCATATTCAGTAGATTATCGACCAAATCAGACATATTTTCTGCTTCTTCAGATAGTGCTTGAGTTGTGGTGTATTGCTCTGAAGGTGAGACTTGATGGTTCAAGGTTTGCGTTAGGCTTCGTATTGTCGCTAAGGGCCCACGGAGGTCATGGGTCACCATTGATAAAAATTCGTTCTTCAGTTTTTCTACCTCATGTATGTGAGTAATGTCGTTTATAACAATAAGAAGGACTGTCTGATCTATTTGTTGGATAGGTACAGCGTCAACAGATAGGATAGTCTGAGACGGGTTTTCTCTATCAATCACCATTATTTGATCCCTTAGCTCTTGTTTGGCGGATATAGAGGCAGATAGGGGATCTGTATTAACGGGAAGGCTGGTTCCATCTTCATGCATCCAAGTTATATCGTCATCGGAAAAATCGATTTTATCTCCGATTTCAAATGAGGAATTGAATATATTTTTGATTTCATCATTTGAAAAAATAATCGCGGCTCCTGGCATAGAAGCCACTAAAATTCCCACCGGAACATTATCGATCATTGTGTTAAGGCTTTGAGTTTGGAAATTAGCTTGCTCTCTTAGCCGATATTCTGCTCTAAATAGACGGTCATTTTCAATTGCCAAAGCAATATATTCAGCCATGACTTCAACGATCTTTTGATCTCTATGGGTGAACTCTTCTGCTCCCTGCTTGTTTGTTAAATAGAGGTTGCCATAATTCCTACCTGCCCTGATTATAGGTACGCCCAAAAATGAGATCATAACTGGATGATTCTTGGGAAAACCTGTGGAGCTAGGATGAGCTCCCATATGAGAAACTCTAATAGTTTTGCCATTGTTATTTAGGAATCCAAGTAACCCGTGGCCATGGGGAAGGTCTCCAACGCTACCGGCTTCTTCCTCCGAAATACCGGCAAAAAAGAAATGGATTATTCGACCTTCCTCATTCATTATCGCTAAAGCAGCATATTGAGCATCAACAAGCTCTCTAACCGTAGAGGGTAAAGCCTCCAATAGCTCGATTGTATGCGGGTCAGTTTCAGGAAGGTCTTGGGAGGTCATGGTAGAACCTTAACACCTAGAATTTCCTATGTCATAACATACAACCTTTTGTTGTACAAATATCATAATAAACTCACATCAAATACAGTAAATGGGGTTATTTGAGTGTCATAGTGACACGACATCTTGTCCTTAAATATCTTCGCTAATCAATCTTGAATTCAAGAAAAACACCTGCCCATTAAGATAAGGGGGATAATAATGATCCGGCATCTAGAATTACCGATTATGCCTGTTGAGTCACGTCCAAATTGGTATAACTTATTAATAAATGGCAAAGTACCAAAAGAGAGGGTTTTTTCTGCTCAAGAGATTTTAGATATGCCCGAGATAATAATAAAGGGAGATTTTTTTTGTAACGACGGGTGGATGGTCAAAGACCTCGCCTGGTCGGGTATACCGATATCACAACTCTTAAAATTGGCCGAGGTTAACCGCAAAGAAGTAGATTCCATTAAAGTTTGTAGCGATGACTACTTCAAAACTTTCGATATGGTGGAAGTCCTTCAAGGCAACTTAATTATTGCTACAAAGTTGAATGGAGATTTTCTTTCATTTGGCCACGGAGGCCCTTGTAGATTGATTGGCGGTAGCCGCAGTGGTGACAATCACGTTAAGTGGGTGAAAAGTATTGAGGTGAGCTGACAGCAGCGACTTCTCTATGCATTCGCCTAAGTAGACATACTCCGAGCCCGGACCGTCTTTTTAAAAACGGTCCGGTTGTTTTCCTCACCTTAATAGATCACCAATTTATTGCCTATCAACCTACCTTCAGAATTTTTCAAATATCCCTAATTATTGTTTTATCCAATACCGCGCTCACATTATATTCACAAAATAGATATTTTTTTTATGCGATCGACATGGATTTAGGTGCACATTAATTCAGCAAATATTAAGAATTTCTCGTCCAAAGGAGATTTCCGATGTTTTCTAGTGCCAATGTCAAAGTAGGTCCCTTCAGTCTAATTTTTGTTCTGTGTTTAACAGCGATAGTGCTTGGTTGCTCTGACCAGGACCCTAACGCAGCTCAATTGGAATCTGCAAATATCCCAGCAGATATAAAAGAAATTGCGGATCTCAGAGGTTTGACCCCGGATGATATTGAGGCTGCAGTAAAAACATATCATCCTTCAGGGATGCATGATGAGTACATAATGTTCTCTTCTGGAGGACATTCAGGTCAAATTCACGTTATTGGAATTCCATCAATGAGGCTGCTGAAAACGATTGCAGTGTTCACTCCAGAGCCGTGGCAAGGGTATGGTTTTGGAGCCGAGGACACTATGGAAGTCTTAAACCAGGGGAATTTTGGTGACACGGAGCTACGATGGGGCGATACTCATCATCCTGCTATTACCGAAACCAACGGAGAATATGATGGCCAGTTCCTTTTTACCAACGATAAAGCCAACGCTAGAGTTGCGGTAATAGATTTAAGGGATTTCGAAACCAAGCAAATTATCAAAAACCCTATTGCAAATAATGATCATGGATCCACAATGGTTACTCCGAATTCAGAATGGGTAATCGAAGGGGGCCAATACGGAGCCCCTCTGGGTTCTGAGTATAGTTCTCTTGAAAACTATGCCGATGCTTATAAAGGCATGATAACTTTCTGGAAATTCGACCGCACTGCTGGACGACTTAACCCAGACGCCTCTTTTGCTATGGAATTACCTCCTTACTGGCAAGATATATGCGATGCTGGGAAACTCGCAAGCGATGGCTGGGTATTTTGCAACTCATTCAATACTGAGATGAGTACGGGGGGAGTAGAAAACGGAAATCCTCCATTTGAAGCTGGAGCTTCACAGCGAGATATGGATTACCTCCACATAATTAATTTAAATAAAGCCGTAGAAGTCGTTGCTGCTGGACACACCAACACCGTTAATGGCTTTCGTGTGATTCCATTGGAGACTGTAGTTGAAGAAAACCTCCTTTATTTTGCTCCAGAACCAAAAAGCCCTCATGGAGTGGATGTGTTCCCTGGTGGCGATTACATGGTCGTTTCAGGAAAATTGGATCCACATGTAACTGTTTACAGCTTCGAGAAAATATTGACTGCAATAGCCGCCGACCCAGCCCAAAAGGATGCTTACGGTGTCCCAATATTGAATTTAGATGACGTTATGGAAGCGCAGATAGAAGTTGGTCTAGGGCCGTTGCATACTCAATTCGACAATCAAGGTTATGCCTACACCAGCTTGTTCTTGGAGCCAGCTGTCGCCAGGTGGTCAATGGGCGGGCCTTACGAAGACAAAAATCCCGAGACTGGCTGGTCTTTGGTATCCAAAATTCCTGTTCAATACAACGTTGGGCACATCTCTGCAGCTGAAGGTGACACTGTGAGTCCGGATGGAAAATACCTGGTTTCGCTAAATAAATGGGCACTCGATCGTTTTACGCCTGTTGGGCCTTTGCTTCCACAGAACTTCCAGTTGATCGATATCGCTGAATCCGGGAACGATATGCAGTTACTATACGATATGCCTATAGGCTTTGGGGAACCGCATTATGCTCAAATCATCAAGGCCGATAAATTGAATCCTTGGAAAGTTTACCCAGAAGTCGGATGGAATCCTGGGACCCAATCGGTCGATCCTCACGCAACAATTGTTGGAGAAGAACGAATTGTTCGAGATGGTAACAATGTGGAAATATTCATGACAGCCATTCGAAGCCATTTTACTCCTGAGCAAATTGAAATTAAGAAAGGAGATCATGTCAAATGGCATATAACCAATGTGGAAAGAGCTCATGACTCTACTCACGGATTCGCTCTTTCTGGATACAACATAAATATCAGTATTGAACCTGGAGAATCCACCACGTTTGAGTTTGATGCTGTTCACGATGGTGTTTTCAGCTACTACTGTACAGAGTTTTGCTCTGCATTACATTTAGAGATGACAGGCTATCTATTGGTGCAACCATAAAACATGGAATTACTGGGATCAGACCGGAATGATCACATGGTCTGGTCTGAATCCCATTAATCTGCCCTTAAAAACAAAAGATGTGGTTTGAGGCGATGGAAAGCAAAGTTACACACACATTAGATGAGCAAGAAATCCGATCTTTTTTGAGGAGATATCACTATCTTTCTTCTTCACTCTTTATAGCTGCAGCGCTTGTTTTGATGATCTCAATTTTTCTCCCATATTGGGAATTGACTTTGGAGGCACCTCAATACCCTGATGGACTTAAAGTTAACCTGTTCGTTAATCGTATGACCGGAGACATATCGGAAGTAGATGGGCTGAATCATTACATAGGAATGAAACCTTTAGATGAGGCTGCGAAACTGGAACGGACCATGAGTATTTTTGCGATTATTTCGTTATCTTTAATCACCGCTTCAGCAATTCTCGTACACAACAAATGGGCAGCTCTTTTATCGCTACCTGTGTTGTTGTACCCTCTAATTTTCATAGTCGATCTGTATTTTTGGTTGAGGTTATTCGGCCAAAATCTGGATTCGACTGCACCTCTGAGTTCCTCTGTGGAGCCATTCACACAACCATTAATGGGTGCCAAAGTAATCGCCAATTTCGTGACATATGCGAATTTTGGAAACGGTTTCTACCTTGCCTGCATTAGTGTGATTCTTGTGGCACTAGCACTCTATACTCACCGCAGAAATTACAAACCTTTAACTAAAGCCATCCAGGAGGGTTCCTATCTCCGGCAACACTCAGACACGAACTCAATATTTCAATAATGAAAAATATATGGAGATTTACAGTAATCATCGCAACCATATTATTCTTGATGGTAGGCACTAATAGTACTGCGCATGTAGCCGCAGAAGATATCGTTATCGGTTACATCGAATCCGATCAAGGAAGGTTTCATGCTCTAGATGATGCTATTCAAGCGGCCCAAAAAGGAGATACTTTGCACGTATTTGGAGGGTCTTATACCTCTCCGATAGTGATTTCAAAATCCTTGACTTTAGTTGGACATAACCAGCCAGTACTTGATGGTGAAGGCAGAGGTACAGTTGTGAAAATAACCGCACCCAACGTGCTTATTCAGGGTTTCACTATCCTCAACAGTGGTGCAAGTTTAGATGAAGAAAATTCAGGGATAGCGGTAGAGGCGTCAGGAGCAACAGTACAAGACAATCAGTTTAGAAATACCCTTTTTGGGGTATATCTAAGAAAAGCGTCTAATTCAACTATTAGAAATAATATTATCGACACAAAGCGCCTCGATTTACCAAGACGAGGAGACCCCATCCGGGTTTGGTATAGCAACGATGTATTAATCGAAAATAATGAAGTCACGGAAGGAAGGGATGTCGTCCTGTGGTACTCCGAACGCTTAATCATCCGTGGCAATAAGGTGTCGGGAGGGCGTTATGGCCTTCATTTCATGTACTGCGACGATGCCACCATAGATAACAATTGGCTTGTGGATAATTCCGTGGGTGCTTTTCTTATGTACAGCCGACGGCTCCGGTTTCATCAAAATTACGTTTCCAATAACAGAGGCCCAAGTGGATTTGGGGTGGGGCTCAAAGATATGGACGATGCGATAATTCGAGACAATCTATTTGTTGATAATCAGATTGGCGCATCACTCGATAATTCTCCTAGAGAAATTGACAGCACCGTTTTATTTGAGGGAAATCTATTTTCTTTTAACAACATAGGGATCAAATTCACCCCTTCCGTCCGCAAGAACCAATTCACTAATAATAGTTTTGAAGATAATATCGAACAAATTTCTATTGCTGGGAAAACTAAATTTCTTGACAATATCTGGTCGGTCAATGGCATCGGGAATTATTGGAGCGATTACGCAGGGTATGATGCAGACCATGATGGTATAGGGGATATCCCTTATGAGTCCCGTAAGTTGTTTGAAAACGTGTTGGAAACTCATCCAAATTTTCGCCTATTTTCATTTAGTCCTGCAGCACAATCGATAAACCTAGCCGCCGAGGCATTACCGGTAATTCGACCAAAACCAAAATTAATTGATAAACACCCCCTGATGCAGATTTCCGTTTCTTCAGCAACATTAATTCCTACGAACTCCTCTCCCATGTCAATGACAATCCTGTCGCTAAGTTTGTTTTTGGCCATTGGGACCCTTGCCTACACCCCTGACCTGCTGACTCGCGGATCTAATTACCCCTCTAGCCCACTCGTAAATGACTTCACGTTGGTAGTATCAAAACTAACTAAGCGTTTCGGTAAAATTGAGGTTGTTAAGGATATTTGCTTCTCGATATTACCAGGAGAGTCAGTAGCATTATGGGGTTCTAACGGAGCAGGTAAATCTACCCTAATTCATTGTATTCTCGGAATTATTCCTGCCGAGGGTAAAGTAACTATTGGCAATGTAGATTTAGCGAATAACTCCAAACTTTTTAGAAAATTAATTGGCTTTGTTCCTCAAGAAATAGATTTTCATCCAGATTTAACAGTATTAGAAACTTTGGATTTCTACTCAGGTTTAAAAGGGGTTCCTAAATCTGTTGGAAAAGAACTGTTAAGACAATTAGATTTACATGATCATTCGGCTAAACGAATAGCGCAATTATCCGGTGGGCTTAAACAACGACTTGCCTTGTCACTGGCCCTCCTGTCTGATCCACCTGTTTTGGTTTTAGACGAACCCACCACAAACCTTGATTCTGATACAAGGGCCAATTTCTTAATTTATCTTAATGAGCTAAAAGCCAGTGGTAAAACCCTGATTTTTGCATCCCATAGGCATGAAGATGTGGTGCACCTAGCAGATAGGGTTTTGGTGATGGAGAAAGGCCTAATCGTAAGAGATTGCTCCAATGAGGAGTTTTCCGAATCAATGGTGGGAAATAGAATATGAATATTTTCAGCATACTGGTGATAGCCAGAAAAGAATTAAGAGACGCGATGCGAAATAAGTGGTTAGCCCTGTACGCATCGATTTTTGGAATATTGTCCTTTTCGATCGCATGGCTTGCCCTTTCTGGGACTTCTTCTTACGGCTCCATCGGATTTGGGCGAACTGCTGCTAGCCTCATAAATATGGTGATATTGATCGTTCCACTAATGGGATTGACCCTAGGCGCCCTGAGTATTGCAGGTGAGAGGGATAAAAAAACCATGCTATATTTACTAGCACAGCCAGTCTCTAAATTTGAAATAATAACTGGCAAATATCTTGGACTAAGTCTCGCGCTTATTATTTCTCTTATCTGCGGTTTCGGGATAAGTGGCATTTTTATAACCTTCAAAGGCGAAGCTCTCCAGCCTACTTTGTATGGTACCTTTATTTTGTTAACGATTCTTCTGGCCCTTGTCACCCTTAGTTTTGGATTCCTTATATCAGTGATTGTTCAAAAAAGCGTCACGGCCATCAGTGCCGCTTTGTTTACATGGTTATTTTTGGTTTTATTCACTGATTTAGGGCTAATGGGAACCGCACTCATATTGAATCTGGGTGTTAATGAACTATTCCTTCTTACTCTTTCCAATCCCCTTCAGGTGTATAAAATAACCGCCATACTCTCTTTGCGCAGTAGCCTTGAAGTTCTGGGGCCGGGCGGAATTTATGCCACGAGAACTTATGGATCATTTTTGCTACCGGGTTTATTGACCCTGTTATCTATGTCATTAGTAATTCCCCTGGGCCTCTGTTATGCCGTGCTATGTGGAAAAAAGGATCTAAGATGAAAGGAGTTCTATCTCTTATTATTCTGGTTTTTTTTCTGTGGGCTGGCTGTACAAGCAATGCGACTCTTGGCGGCCCTCCAAGTATTTTTTATGGAGAAGATGTCTGTGATGAATGTGGAATGATCATCAGTGACAGTAGATTTGCTTCGGGATATACAACTAAAGAAGGAGTGAGTCGGAAATTCGACGACATAGGCGGCATGTTCGTTTTTCTGAAAAAAAACGAAGACGATGCTATTTCGCTTTGGGTCCCTGATTATGGAGACCAAAACTGGGTTAAAGCTAGTGAGGCTTATTTTGTTGTACCAGGAAATATTATCTCTCCGATGGGACACGGAATAATAGCCTTTTCAGATAAGCAAAAAGCTAGTCAAACTGCTCTTAAATTCGAAGTTGAAATTCTTTCATTAAAGGAGATTTTCGACGTCGTTGAAACACACGATTCCCTACATAAACATTAATAAATAATCGATCTTTAAGGAGATTCATGAAAAATAGAAACTTTGTAATTGCGCTTTTATGCCCCATGTTAATGGCCGTGTTAGCAATGGGTTGTGGCACCTCTTCAGCGGAGCCAGTTTCCTCAAATACACCTGTTACCGCAACTTCGGTGGTTGTAGCAAAAACAACGTCAATGCCTCTTGAGGAATTGATCGAAGAAGGTGACTATCAATATGAGAGTGGGTGTTCAGGATGTCATGGAGCAGACGCTAGAGGTTTGCCCAATATTGGAAAAGATCTCGTTGAGAGTTCTTTTGTAAAAACAACCAGTGACAACGACCTATCAGATTTCATTAAAGTAGGCCGCGGTGCAGGTGACAAAGACAATAGCACTGGGGTGGACATGCCTCCCAAAGGAGGTAATCCAGCTCTTTCCGATTCTGATATTGAAGCAATCATAGCCTTTTTACGAAGTCTACAGGATTGAATTGGATCGTCCATGAACACGAATTTTTCACAATAGCGTAGCTATTCTTCATCACTGGTTCACGACTTTTCGATTAATGTGGCTTTCATAAAGAATAGGAATGTATGGAATCGGGAGGCTTCATGAAATTAAATAAAATCCTTGTGCCACTGGATGATTCTGCAAATTCAGAGGAAGTGCTTTCTTTTGTAATTCAAATCGCCTGTGCTAACCCTAAAGCTGAGGTTACTTTAATAACAATTACAAAATTGGATTCCGCTGGAGATTCTGCCTCAGCCTTCAAATTAGATGCATTTACAGATCTACTGGCCTCCAAAGGTATAGAAAGCAATTTTATTATCACCGAATCATTGAGTGCGGCAGATAAGATAAATGAATGGGCTGAGGAGTATGGTTACGACTTGATCGCCATGTCAACCAGGGGTAGGGGGGGGGTGACCCGAGCTATATTGGGCAGCATAACTACAGAAGTTATCAGGTTGGCCACCGTCCCAGTTATGGTCGTAGCAGCCGGGAGGACTAATAAGCACAAGCTGAATTCACCTAAAATCAGTGAGATTGTTGTCCCGCTAGATGGGTCTCTTCTGTCAGAATCTAGCCTTCCATTTGCCGAACATTTAGCTAAAACTTTAAATATAGGGGTCCGTGTGATGAATGTAGTGACTCCACCTGAGTTAACAGTACCAAGCCCAATCGATGAATCTTCATATTTTGTTCATACCAAAATAACGCCAGAGATCTATGAAAATGCTAAAGAGTACCTGGCTAACATTTCAAACACTCTCATCGGAAAAGGCCTCAATGTCCTAAGCCGAAATGTACTGACCGGCAACACAGCTAGTTCACTTATCGGAAGTATTAAGGATCCGGCTGAGTCCCTATTCGTCATCAGTACTCATGGCAAGAGTGGCGTTGATAGATTATTAATGGGAAGTGTCACAGATTCTATTCTCCGTTCTTACGGAGGCCCCGTTTTCGTAATTCCTGCAAATTCAAGCAGAGCCTTAACTCAAGCACCAGTAGAATCTTGAATATTACAAACCTCGGGCTATGTGAAGAAATTCTATTATGCCCACTAGTATCAACTCATTAAGCAAACAACCATTTCGCTATCTTTTTGAAGGAGTCAAACAGTGAAATTTGGTCTTTTTTATCTTTTTTCTGATTTCGGGAATATTCCTCAATCACAAGTATATGAAGAAGTGTTAGATGAAATTGAATTTGCAGAATCAATTGGATTTGATTCTGTATGGTTACCAGAACACCATTTCTCAACATACGCTATGATGGGGAATCCATTAACCTTTGCTGCGGCGGTTTCTCAAAGAACAACAAAGATGAGAATCGGCACCGGAGTCGCTTTACTCCCATTCCAACACCCTTTGAGGATTGCGGAGGACGCTGCTCTTGTGGATTCGATAAGTGGAGGAAGATTAATGTTGGGTGTGGGAAGAGGGTATCAACCACCAGAATTCCAAGGGTTTGGAATCCCCCAAGAAGATTCTTCCGGCATGTTTCAGGAGTCGATTGAAATATTGTCTCGAGCCTTGAAAGGTACCAAATTTACATATAGTGGAAAATATTGGTCTATCGAAGAACCAACGGAAATATATCCGAAGCCTATCCAATCGCCACATCCTCCCTTTTATATAGCCAGTGTCACCC
This sequence comes from uncultured Dehalococcoidia bacterium, assembly GCA_964394975.1. GTDB lineage: Bacteria > Chloroflexota > Dehalococcoidia > Lucifugimonadales > UBA826 > UBA11996. Next base: position 20,084 of record CAYMZR010000019.1, read on the forward strand.
CCAGAAGTCTGAGTATGGCAGCACAATACGGCATGTCCCTCATTAGGGGTCCCCAATTTACCAATTTAGAAACTGTGGCAGCTGGATATGAAACATACCGCGAACTGATGGAGAACAATGGTTACGACCCAGACGTACTTGATCAACCTCTATCCATACGGACTTACGTTGCTCCGACCGACGATGAGGCGTGGGAAGAAGCCGATAATGCGGTTTGGTTTTACAGGTTGATGGCGACACTCCTCCCGGGAGCTCCAGGAAGACCTAAGCCTATGTCTGGATATGAAAACTACCCCCAGGACCCGGCAATTCTGGCAAAAACGACCGTTTCTGATTTAAAAGAAAGAGGTACCGCTTTTGGTTCACCGGAAAGTGTTTCTGAAATTCTCAATACCTATATCAGTAGACTAAACCCTTCCCATTTAATGCTTCAAATGAGAATTGGAGGATTGGAGCACGAAAAAGTGAAGAGATCAATGCGACTTTTCATAAATGAGGTGGTTCCTAGGTTAATCGTCTGAATTAGTTTCCTAGAATATCAGCGGGGTACCAAATGATATATTTCAAATCCTGTGCCAAGTGCGGTGGGGACATGTCAAACATACAGGGGCCATATGAGGATTATTTATCTTGTATCCAATGTGGGTTCAATAGTGACCCTATAAATGGGTTTCGAAAGATGAAAAACTCCAAGAATAGGAATCATTATTTTGCGAATACTCAAGAATTCATGACTTTAATGCCTGTTCCAAATAAGCCTCATTCAAGTTTGCCATGAAGTTTCATACGAGTGCCTTAATTAAACCGTCTTCCAGTAGGTGTAATTTGGATTGCACATACTGCTTTTATCTCAAGAAGCAGGAAATGTACCCTTGGTCTGATAATCCCTCTTTAACACTTGAAACATTTGAAATTTTTTTGAAGGGATACATCCCTCTTTCCGCTCCTCACTTAACCTTTCTTTGGCAAGGTGGGGAACCTACAATAATGGGTCTCCAATTTTTTGACGCTGCAATGGAACTAGAAAAGAAAGTGGCGAGGGGTCTGCTCCCTACGGCCATACCTCATATTAGTAATGCTATACAAACAAATGGCACTCTTTTAACGCAAGAGTGGGCTAAATTCTTCAAAAAATGGAGATTCCTTGTGGGAGTGAGCCTTGATGGCCCTCAGGAATGGCATGATCGCTACAGGATAGACCCAATTCGGAGAAAAACTCATTCGACCGTAATGGAAGGTATAAAACATCTAGAGGACTTTAAAGTGCCATTTAACATTCTCGTTGTTGTTAACCAGGCAAACGTGAAAAGTCCTGAACAATTACTTCGGTGGCTAGTTGATCAAGGATTCAAGGATTTGCAGTTCATTCCATGTGCAGAAATGAAAGAAACCTGCCAGACCTCATCTGAAATTTCCATTACAGATGAATCGATAACACCAGATGAGTACGCACAATTCTTGGACGAATTGTTTAACACATGGTTGAAAATAGGGGTCGACAAGATTCGGATTCGGCTTTTTGACAATATTTTTCAAACACTTTGGGGCCTTCCATCTGAAATGTGTCAATTCGCAGCCAAATGTGGTTATTTAGTGCTAGAACATAATGGCGATTGCTACCCTTGTGATTTTCAAGTTAGTAATGATTGGTTTCTTGGAAACGTCCATAACAATAATTTGGAAGAAATCGTTCAAAGCGAGAAATTCCTTCAGTTTTCAAATTTGAAATCCAATCTTCATCCAAACTGTCAAGAATGTCCTTGGAGAAATCTCTGCTTTGGGGAATGCCCAAGCTATCGAACGATTCACAATGACAGTGCTAGTCACTCGCTACCATATTTTTGTAAAACATATAAAGATTTCTTCAGCAAGAATTATGAAAAACTAGAAGATGCTTCTATCAAAATGGCCAAATCCTTAGGATTCGTGGTTCCAACAGAATCATTGCCAGCCGATCGGCGTACAACAGTGAAACTCCAGACTGTTAAAGATATTCGGGTAAAAGCAAAAACAGATGATATAGGGAGAAACGCGAGCTGCCCTTGCGGTAGCGGGCGGAAATTCAAACGATGTTGTGGAGCATTTAATATCGCCATTGACGGTAGTAGAAGATAGCTGTTCAAAAGATATATAAAATGCCAGGAGCTCTGACATGAACCTGAACCCTACAGAGCAAAGAGGTCAAGGAACTACATGGGCGTCTCAGCGGTTCTATCGACCGTATGTTATATCTTCTCTTTGTGTAGCTTTAACCTTGGGATTTACGACTGGAACCGCCATGTTATTTATGCCCTTGCTTGGGTTCTCGTTAAAGAATTCATGGATCACTCATCTTCAAGCACATGGTATGGCTCAGGGTTTTGGTTTCGCCGGCTTATTTGTGATGGGACTAGCGTTTCATATTGTTCCACGTATACGTAATACTTCAATGAATTTCCCCTGGCCTCAGAGAATGACTTTAGGGTTGGTGTTATTAGCGATAATTTGCCGCTTTTTCGGCCAGACCGTTAATTCTTTCAATGTTAATGAAATCTTATTAGGCATGTCGGGGATTTGCCTTTTGATTGCTACCGGAATATTCATATTTACAATTGGTAAAACGCTATCGAAAGGAAAATCTCGCCATGGATTGCCAGAAATTTGGTTTTGGGCCAGCCTTTTTTGGTGTTTTATAGCGAGTTTGCTTAATCTTGTGATGGTTTTGCAAATGATAGATCGGGGCGCGAAAATCGTTTCGTTTACAATGGAAGATTCTTTTGTGCATGTCACCCTAATTGGATTTGTTGCCAATTTCGTTTTTGGAATTAGCCTCCGAGTATTACCTGGTTTATTATTCTTGCCTACACCAAGGTTTTCTCTAAACAAGGTTAGCCTCATTCTCATCAACGTGGGAATTTCGGTGATAGCAATTCAACCAATCATAGTCGTCTCCAATTGGTGGTTGCTAATTGCAACTCTGATAGAGTTAGCCGGATTTATTTCATACGTCTTGTCTGTGCATATATACAACCGCAGAGTGACTGTTAGGCAATATGTGTTAAATACTTATGGAAGGTACGAATGGTTCTTGCGATCTGGTTATTTCTGGTTACTCGTAGGAGGGGTCCTGCAAGTGTGGTTATCAGTTGGCCATCTAAATCATAATATAGCCGTCTCTATAGAATTGGCCGCACCTGTTGTGCATGTATGGGGATTGGGGTTTATCACAATGATCATTGTAGGCATGGCCTCAAGAATGGTACCAATGTTTGAAGGGGCGGTACTACCTCTACAAAGAATCATGGATTTAGTTTTTATACTTTTGAACCTAGGGGTAATACTAAGGTTGGGTTTCGGAATTATCCCATCCCATAATTCGTGGACTGGACTTGCCCTATCAGGATCTTTGAGCACAATTTCAATAACCCTTTTTGCTTTGATTATTTGCTTAACACTCAACCCTTCGTCTAGGAATAGGTATATTGAAATTGCCGTTGAATTTGGAAAAAATCGCCGGTAGTGCTTGTTCTAGAGCTCTCCCAGGTAAGGGTTATCAGTCACAGCATTCCACAACGATGGCTATCTACAGCCATGTAGACCAGTAAATGCAAAGAGAATCCTCAAAGAAGGTGAATACAATTCTGGATGGTTCCTTTTTACCCTTCGTAAATGGCTTTATAAAGTGCAAGGGAATTTTTCCCACCCATGTTCTAGTACTTGAACGTCCTTTTCTTAAAGTGCTAACCTTACTGTCACTCTTCCTATTTGGTCGACGCATTTGAAAAATAGTTGTTAATGGCTATAAATTAACTGTTTTTAAAAATGTCAGTCTTGAAGCAATTATCTAAGATTTTTGAGACCTTTGAGGTGTCTCTCAGACATTATGTCTTGTTCTGAATTTCCCCTCCTTATGTTCGAAGCACGAAGGGATTCGAGCCAAATCTTATGAAGCTAGGATAATGTTACGTCCAAAACTCGTTTCAGAAACGCCTTTAACAGCCAAATTTCTTTCCCGAATTAACAGGTTTGTAATCAAATGTCACCTATGGGGGATCGGGGAAGTTGAAGCATATATGGCTAACCCCGGTAGGTTAGGCGAATTGCTGTTGCCCGGCGCTCCTCTTCTTATCGAAACGGTAAGTGATGATTCTGCTAGAAAACTGCGTTACACCGCTAGTGCAGTTTTTACCGGCGAGTCATTCATAGGCCTCAACACCCAGCAGGCCAATGCCGTGGCAAGATATTTGCTAAAAAACAAACTCATTCCGACCCTCGAGAATGCAAATATTGAAAAGGAGGAAATTAGTATTGGCAGAAATCGGTTTGATTTTCTTCTTTCGGAAAACCGGCAAAAATTTCTCATGGAAGTTAAGTCTGTCAGTTTGAGTGCCAACAAAATCGCAATGTTTCCAGATGCAATAACAGAGAGGGGGACTCGCCATTTGAACGAATTAGCAAAGTCAAAAGAATCAATAATTAAGCCGGTTGTTTTATTTATTTCACAAGGGTTGGGGAATAATTTATTCATGCCGGATTATCATACAGATCTGGTTTTTTCGCGGACCTTACTAGCCTTGAAAGAGCGGCTCAGAATTGTTCCGATTGAAATTAAGTGGGACCAAAATTTAGAACTAACCGACTCCGTAAAACTTCTTGATGTGCCCTGGTCTTTTCTAAAAACGAGGATGGAAGATAAAGGGGCCTATATCCTGGTTATGGAAATTCCCAAAGCCTGTAATATTGCAATCGGTTCAATTGGGAGAGTGGACGTAAACCCTGGATATTATCTTTATGCAGGATCTGGAATGAATGGTTTGTCCTCTAGGATATCCAGACACCTTCGCAAAAAAAAGAAGCTGCATTGGCATGTAGATTTCCTTCGCCAGATGGCAGGTAAGGTGAAAGCCTACCCCATTAGAACTCCCCAATATATCGAAGAGGAGTTGGTTCTGGCTCTAGAGCAGGTGTTCTCCCCTGTTTTACCCGGATTTGGAGCATCTGACTCGAATCTAGGAACCCATCTGTTTTATAGTCCGTCTGACCCATTCTTAACTAAATCATTTCAAGTACTACTTAGTAAATTTCGTTTTAACGGTAGATAAATTCCGAAGCATTCAGGTTTATGGCAGGTATTTCATCCTTTTCCCTCCAGTAATCTTGAGTGTGTTGCCATTCTGCTTTGTCTCCACGTTTTGGCAAAATCGATGTTGCACGTACCAGATAGCCTGGGTTGAAATTATAGCAATCCATCCATGTCAAAAGCTCCATGTTTTTATCTTCGTCCCGAAGTGCGACTTCCACACAAGACGCACCGATATCTTCCATATGATTGAGTAATCTGCATACAAAATCCGAAAGGAGATCTACCCGAAGAGTCCAACTGGCTCTAAAGTACCCGAAAATCCACAGCATATTAGGGATTCCAGTAAACATCATCCCTCTATAGGTAACCGTATCTGAAAAATCCACTGATTTATCATCGATCTGGAAGTCAATATCACCCATAACATTCATATTGAAACCAGTCGCACTTACTATGATGTCCGCTTTGACTTCTTGTTGAGATTTCAGCAAGATACCTTCTTTTGTAAAAGCCTCAATTTCATCGGTAATAACTGAAGCCTTGCCCTCCGAAATTCCCTGAAAAAGATCTCCGTCGGGCACGTAGGCTAAACGCTGGCGCCATGGTCGATATTTGGGGGTGAAATGCGTCTCCACATCAAACTCGGCGGGTAAAAGAGATTTAACGCCTTCTATTAATTCTTCTTTCACTTTTTCAGGTTCTTCAAATGTTCGCTTGGAGAAGATCGCTTGATCATAGAGTATTTTCCGTCGAACTATTTCATGGATCCATTCTTCATCGATATTTAACTCTCTTAAGGTCTCAGCCAATTCAATTTGGTTTCTTCCAGGTCTGAAATAAGTGGGAGACCGCTGCAACATTGTAATGTGCTTGCAGTCAGATGCCATGGCTGGAATTATGGTGGCAGCTGTGGCCCCGGAGCCAATTACGATAACCTCTTTATCTTCATAATCAAGTTCTTCTGGCCAGGCTTCGGAATGAACTAATTCCCCTTGATACTTTTCCACGTCAGGCCATTTCGGCATGTATCCTTCCTGATGCCGATAATAGCCTTGACACATCCAAAGAAATTTAACTTTAAAATGTTCTTCTTCTCCACCCTCCGTTAATTTAGCAGTTACTTCCCAACGTTTTTCTAAGCTGGACCAGTTGGCTGACACAATTTTGCGGTTGTACCTAATATGATTGCCTAACTCATTTTCAGTGATCACTTCAGACATGTAGTTTAAAATTTCGTCAGCTGTGGCAATAGGAGGACCTGTCCACGGCTTAAATCGGTAGCCGAAAGTGTGTAAATCACTGTCCGATCTTATTCCAGGATATCGATGGGACCACCACGTTCCACCAAAACTATCCAGGGCTTCTATAACTATGAACTTGGTATTTGGGCGTTGGGTCTTTAGGTGAAAAGCGCCGCCAACACCTGAAATTCCGGCCCCGACTATAAGGACATCAAATTCTTCTACCATATACGGTA
>CAYMZR010000020.1:0-25988 GCA_964394975.1 uncultured Dehalococcoidia bacterium
CCTAAGATAGCCACAATTTCCAAATTATCATCTATCACCATATTGGGTCGATCTTCTTCTAGTAATTTGGAGATATTGTTCCAATAGTCATGCACAGGCTTTTCATAAAAGTTGGTGACGAAATCAGTGAGGCCATGCTTTTCCATATCTTTAGTGCGAATGCCGTTCCCGGACCAAACATAGATCCTATGTTTTCGATCGATTATGTATTGGAATAATTGCTTTACGTGGGGTCTTAGAGAACCATCAACCCCTAGTATTGTGTAGTCAGTGTCAAAAAAAATATTCAATGGGTATATTACGCGTGGACACCACCGGGATTTAGAAGCTCCCTCACGATAACCATTTTTTGAACCTCAGTAGGTCCTTCACCGATTCTGCGGATTCGTGCTTCTCGATACCATCTTTCTAGTGGGAGCCATTCGGTTACACCCATACCTCCATATACTTGGATCGCTCGATCAACCGCATTACCCAAAGTTTCAGCTGAATGTATTTTGGCCACTGAAGCAGCCTGTCTAAAATCATCTCCATTATCAAATTGCCACGCAGCTTCCCATACCAGCCATCTGCAGGCCCTTATTTCGATTTCACTATCAACTAACATCCACTGTATTGCCTGACGCGAAGCCAATGGAGCTCCAAAGGTTTCCCGTGTCTTCGAATATTCCACTGCCATATTATGGGCTGCCACTGCGACCCCCAAGTTGGATGCGGAGTATGGTATCCGCGCTCTGGCTAGCAGTTTGTTGGCAAGCAAGTCCCAGCCGCCATCTACTTCACCGAGAACATTTTCGCTTGGGACTCGCAAGTCATCAAAAAACAATTGTCCAGGGTAGTAAGCTCTCATCACAGGCACAGGTTCCACCGTGAGTCCGGGCCAATCATTTTCAACTATAAAAGCTGTTATTCCTCTCCGGCTGTCGGGATCTGTTCGAGCAAATACGATTCCCCAATCGCCCCATGGTGACCCACTAATGAAAATCTTGCTTCCATTAATGATCCAATCATCACCATCTCTTTTGGCGTGGGTTTGTATTGCCCTCGCTGGATCAGAACCTCCACTAGGTTCTGTTATTGCAAACCAGCCTTTCAACTTATGCTCTACGGTAGGAATTCCGTATTTCTTTACTTGGTATTCGTCCCCAGCCCATATTATTTCTGGTGGGGCGTCACCCATCGTTCCATATGCAGGGCAATAAAGGCCTGCAGCATGCTGGACCATTTCCTCAGTTACGACCGCGTTTGCGAATAATGATAAACCTGCTCCACCGTGTTCTTCAGGTACACCAAGGCACCAAAGTCCCATTTCTTTGGTTTTCTTTGAGAGCTTTTTAAAATCCTCTTCTGGAATGGTGATGGAATCGTGAGGTATCTTTTGCTCCAAAGGTATGATTTCGTTTCTGTTGAAATCCCTTACTAAGTTTCTTGTAAGTCTTAATTCCTCTGGTAATTCGTATCTTTCTGTCATGTTCGGTTTAGTACCTCACCTAGTTTTATTTTCCTTTAAATAGCGGTTTTCTTTTTTCTGCGAAAGCTTTTGGGCCTTCTTTAGCATCTTCAGTGGTCTTCAAAAGAGATTGCATCATGATTTCCATACGAAGTCCTTGCTCGAGTTGCATATATTGACTTTTAACAGCGAGTTCTTTTATCGCTCTGACCGCCAAAGGCCCATTTTCGCAGATTAGAGAGGCTTTTTTCTCGGCTTCACTCATGAGTTCAGAAGAGGGTACTATTTCGTTGATTAAACCATATTTAAGGGCTTCTTCTGCCGACAATCGCTCTCCGCTTAACAAGAGCCACATTGCCACAGGGTAAGGCAGTTGTCTTACAGTTCTTTGGGTGCCTCCATTCCCCGGAAGAATTCCTCTTTTTACCTCAGAGAGACCGAATGAAGCATTTTCTGTTGCTATTCTTATGTCAGTAGCCATTAAAAGTGTCATGCCTCCTGCAAGACAGTATCCGTTTACAGCGGCTATAACTGGTTTCCAAACTTCTAAACCTCTATTGAGTATAAGTTCGTCTTGAGTTTGCCATAATTCCCATTTGTCAGGTTCCCTTGGGATTGTTTTTTTTAAATCAGCTCCAGCTGAGAATGCTTTATCTCCCGCACCAGTAATTATGGCGCACCATATGTTCGGATCATCCCTAATTTCAATCCATGCTTGGGAAAGTTGACTATATGTTTGTGGGTCCATAGCGTTCATGACTTCTGGTCTGTTAATAGTCAAATAGGCAATTTTGTTTTTTTTCTCGAATATCAAAGCCATAGTATGTGTCCCTTTTATGGATGAGATTTAGCTAGTATGAAGGATTGTATCTATTTTGGCTGCTGCTAAGTTAGTATTTCTATGAATTTAGGTGTAAACCCTGTCAATTGGTTCAAGTGGAGTTGTCCCGAAGTCTACTAATGAATTTATAGTTTCGGTGTCCTTTGCGAGTAAATCAGATAACAGATGGAGGGTATGCTCTGAAAACATAGGGGCCCTCACTTCTAGATTAGTGGAGGCCTTTGAGAATTTGAAAGGAAGACCTGGACTTGTGTATGGTCCAGCATCAGGATGATCGACTGTATCCAAATATTGCCTTTCTGAAACATGTTCATCTGAAAGAATATCGGAAGCTTTCGCTACTATCCCCGCCCGAATACCTTTGTTTTGCATTAGGTGCATCGCTTCTTTATTGCCTCTTTGCTCTGTCCATTTGGTAATTTCAGACTCTATTTTCTGACGAATCAGTCTTCGAGAATTAACTTTTAATAGGCTTGAGTCGTTTTTCCAATTGGTGGCTCCAATTAGCTCACATAGTGAACGCCATTCTTTTTCAGATTCAATTGAAATTGCAATCCAACAGTCATCACCTTTGCATGCAAATATCCCATGGGGGAAAAAGACTGGATGGTCATTACCTAGCCTTTCGGGTTCTTTTCCGCCAAATTGATATTCTATGAAATACTCCCCGATTACTGACATTGTAGCTTCTCTCAGCACGATTTCTAAATGTTGCCCTTCACCGGTTTGATACTTGCGAAAAAGCGCAGCCATGATCCCTGTAGCTACATGAAATCCTGAATTATGGTCAGCGTAAAAATTTCCTGGTTTGTGGGGCCGCCCGTTTTTATAACCAGTAACTGATGAAAGTCCTCCTAAAGCGTCAGTACCGGGTCCAAATGAAATGTAATTGCTCCAAGGACCTTCTAGTCCCAATGCTGGCATGGACACCATAATGATGTCTGGTTTCACTTTCCTTAGATTTTCATATGCAAGTCCCAAATTACCCATCACTCTAGGGCTATAGTTTTGAATTACTATGTCGCTCACACTTACTATTTCTTTGAATAGGTTCTTGCCAGTCTCATGTGTGAGATCTATAGCTATGCTTTTTTTGGCTCGATTTACCTCGTTGAATGTTCCCACCTTGTTATATCCTCTGGAATCCCCATCATCTCCATGCATTGCAATGTTTCCTATTGCTCTTCCCCAAGGTAGTTCCACTTTGATGATTTCGGCTCCCATGTGGCCTAGTACTCTGGTGGCGACAGGCCCCGCAATTACATTGGTTAGGTCTGCTATTCTGGTGTTGCATAGGGGAGTTGATGTGCTCATTTATACAATCCCCTTTTTCCCCATTCTGGATACTTCTTCAGGATCCAATTTCAGTTGCTCGATGTAAATTTCGTGATTGTTTTGACCTAGGATCGGCGCAGGTAAAGCCTGCCATTCAGCAGTTTTCAGTCGGAATGGGGATGTAGGATAGGTCATTTGTCCGGCTATTTTATGTTCAATAGGCACGAAAAAGTTTCGGTGCTGGTTTTGTGGATCCGATAGGGTTTCTTCTACAGATTGGACCATAGTGAACGGTACGCGTACTTCCTGGGCTAGTGTTTGGACTTCTTCTCTTGTATGCCCGAGGAGCCATTCTGTTAGGAGTTCATCAATTTCATCTGCATGTTCCCTCATTCGAGCCATTACATCATCATCAGCTAGCCGGTCGTTCCCTGTAAGAAAACCTATACCCTCAGGGTTACTTGGTGAATAGTGGACATGTACCCATCCGTCTTTACACGGTAGAAGAGTAGAGGGATAAGCCCCGGTGGGTTCTCTTGTTATGAGTCTAGTTCCAGCCCTCATTGGGTTAGAGCCTGTTTTGTCGTATGTTTGGAAGTATGCTACCCCGTCAAAAGTACTAGTTAATGCTTCAGTTGCTGACACGTCAATGTAATCACCGAGTCCTGTCAATGCTCTGATCAAAATGGCAGCCAGTATAGACATAGCACCAGCGAGTCCACACTGATATTCTGCTTGCCTGCCTCCAGCCTTTAGGGGTTCTTTGTCTTCGTCGCCAGTTAAATGCATGTATCCGCTCATTGCGTAAGAGACTATATCGGAACCCTCGAATTGACTGTAAGGCCCAAATTGGCCGAAATAAGTCAGCGAACACATTATTATCTTTGAATTAATGGCGGACAGTACATCATACCCGAGATTGATTTCATCCATAACTCCTGGTTTAAAATTTTCCACAAGAATATCTGACTCTTCACACAAAGCAAGAAAAGTATTTCGGGCCTGAGGATTTGTGACGTCGAGAGTAATACTTTTTTTCCCAGCATTGAGATAGAGGTAAGGGGCACTGGTTTCTATGTCAGGTATATCATTAAGAAAAGGTCCGAACGTTCTACATGTATCTCCAGAAATTGGCACCTCTACTTTGATAACTTCTGCGCCTAGATCTCTTAATATCTTGGTGCAATATCCTCCCGAAAAACCTCTGCTGATGTCTAAAACTTTTATACCGGTTAAGGCCAGATCAGAATTTGCCACGTTGTTAATCAACCCCTCATGATAATGTCAGGTATTGTAATTTTCAGTACATATGTTGAATCTTATGTATTGAAATTTGCTGACATTATAATCCGAGTAAGGCCTTGATTCCGAGGGGGAAATAATGGGGATACATATTCCTAAATTTGGTATAAATAGAAATAACACAAGCTCGATATCTGCTTTTGCCCATGATGTTATGAGGGCAGAGGCTCTAGGTTGGGACTGCGCTTTTCTTCCTGATTCTCAATTGCGCCGACGCGACACCTATGTGTTGTTAGCGGCAGCGGCACAAATTACATCTGAAATAACGATAGGCACATTGTTGGCCAATCCGATTACTCGGCATCCTTCGGTAACCGCCTCTAGTATTGCGACTGTTGCGGAACTAGCTCCAGACAGAACTATTCTGTCTATGGGCATTGGAGATACTGCCGTCAGGCTGGCTGGACTTCGTCCAGCCAGAATAAAGGAGTTGGAGTCCAGCGTATATATGATGAAAGGGTTGTTGAGTGGCGAGCCTGTAGACGTTGGAGCGGCTCAACCAGCTATGTTGCCGTTCCCTCAAAAAGTTCCAATATGGCTTGCAGCTGGTGGCCCTAAGACTTTGGAAATGGCGGGGTCTTGTGCGGATGGAGTTTTCATACGTGTTGGGACTAACTTAAGGAACATTGAATTGTCGGTTGAAAAGATAAGATCTGGAGCCATCAAGGCTGGTCGACGAGAGGACTCGGTTAAGATCGGAGTAGTATTTCATACTGTATTTCTTGAGGATGATGAAGCCTCACTTTTGATGGGAAAATCTATGGCAGCGGGTTTTTATGAATATTCTCCTATCCTATTCGACAATATTGGGTTTGAATGGAATGGAGCAGATCCAGGACTACTTAAAAAGCATGCTAAAGTTTGGCCCGATTTTCATCATGCGCCAAACCTGATCCAAAGTGGAGAAGTGGTTGGTTTTCTAGACGAAAACCATGCTAATGCCTTTTGCCTGAGAGGAAATGCCTCTCAGATCACTGATCAAATAGTTTCAATATTGAAAAGATGCCATGAGCTAAAAATCGACTTTGAATATGTTGTATTGCAGCCCATACCCAATCCCCCTACACCGGATACAGGTACTCAAGCCTACATAGAGCGCGTGCCTAGGGAAATACTTGGAGTGGTAAAAAGAAGACTGCTTAATTAGCTTTATCCCACTTTTTTTATGAGTTGTTATACCTTTCATGGGTATGGCTATGTCAGACAGAATTGTATTCTAATACACCATATTTGACATATTGGGGAATGTGTTTGAAAGTTATGACATACTAAACTCTGAGATGACATCTTGATAAAAGAAAATATTGAACCGATTTCGCATCCTTCTGACTGCCCTCATTGTGGTGGTCGTATGGTACCTCGTTCCGAAGAAATTATCTGTTTAATGTGTGGTAAAACTCAATATCTACCGATTAAGACACTAGCTGCGATTCCTAGGCCAGAATACAGGGAAGAAATAGTGACGTCTCTGGATAAGACTTCGTTTAAAGTGAAGTACACCATCAAGAATCGAGCTCTACTTTCGCGGGTTCCCGAGAAAGGATCTGGTACTGTTCAACCATACGCTTCATGTGTGAATATTTCTGGTCCTATCAGAACTCTCTCTTCTGCACATGCCAGAGAAAATTTGAAAAAGGGTTTTTATAGAGCAACTGGTCTGAGATTGAGAGATTTAGAGGACGCATTGAATTAAAAAAATATGACTGTAGCGTCGGTCTAGTATTATGGTATTCCTCTAGAATTCTCTATGATTATTCTGATTACTAGGTGATGTCGGTGCCCTAGTGGGTTAGGGCGCGCCTGCATCCCTTATTTTTTGTTAAAAATACGAAACACCCTGATGAAAACCCTTCTCAGGGAGATTATAAGTAAGCAGCATATGATTATTACACTGAAAGGCATTACTAAATTGAATCGTTCAACTTTATCTTCTGCCCCAATTATCCCTGCACCTATGCTAGAAGAATGAAAATTGCGAATTTCTGGGATCTTGGCCGGAATACTGATCCAGTCACCTGGACCGAAACGTTCTTCTTTACCAATTGACACCCAAACTTTGCCTATTTGTCCTTTCGGAGAATAAGTGACTAGATAATAATTTCCTGTTACTGGGATAGTGAATTTATGTTCCCTAAAAGTCCATGAATTTGTTTTTGTGAATGGTTCGTAAAAGGTTTTCGGTTCTGTAATTCCAAAGGTTGGAAACACGTCAGATTCTTTTAGAGCATTTACAGATGAAATTTGAGAAGACGGTGTGATAAGCCCTATAGAGGGTCTGAAATCCTTTAGTTCTTCCAAAAGGGGTATTCCTAAATTGAAATAAAGCTGATCACCTTGATTAGCCTTGAAAGTTATCCATGATTCTGGCGAATCAAAAGTCAACTTTTGGTAGATAACCTTCGATATGGCGATGTCATATATAGCTAAAGAATTTTGAGCATTACCGTGGTTGTCATTTGATATGAAAGGTATGTGAGCTGATACAGGTTTTAGGTATATAACGGTTAGGCTGAGTGCTATCAGGGATGCCACAAAATATTTAGTAATTAGCTCGATTGACTTCATGTTTATATGAAAGGGATTTTTAGTTTAGATATAAAACCCCTAGTAAGAGCAGTTTTTGTCATTGGTAATGGCGTTGGTTTACGGAAAACAGGTAATTTTTGTCGAAAAAATAATTTACTTGCTTGTTTCAATATTCTGAATTCTGTTAGCAGGATAGTAAATATCAATTGTCCGGCGTTCAAGAACAAATGTTTTTTCGTCAAAGGGATTAATTCACCCAGGTATCTTGTGGATATAACCGGCTGATTTTCCTGGAAAAGGGTTATAGTGATTTTTAGATAAGTTGCTGTTAATTTGAATTCGAACTCATAATTGCCTTCCCTTCCTATAAAAGGTGAGACATGAAATTGTTTTTCATGGGTGTATTTGTTTGGTTTAGGTGGACCTCCCACAGAGGAATTTAGAATATAAATGTGTGATTCATTGAAAGTGTTATGGACTTCTACTGCACAATTTTCTATGCTGCCTTTGTCAGTTGTTTGAAAATAGAAAGAAGCGGGATTGAAGCTGTATCCGAGAATTGAGGGTGTGGTCACTACGAAGAAATTAGAGGCTTTAAGTTGATTTACTTCCGTCTCGAAGAGTCGGCGTAGTTTTTCTCCAATGGGGTTATTTGTATCATCGATCAAATTTTTGAAATGGATCGATAATAAACCTTTTTTCTCAATAGAGATGAGTGAGCATAATTTGTCCGCAGATTCCACTTGTTTGGTATCCAGCATCAGCATAGTATGTTTGAATGTGAAGGAATTTGAAGAGGTACCGAACCTTTGATGGTTTAATATTCCGGACACAATATAGGATTGCAATTTATTACCCTGATAATTGTTTGATTTGGTGAGCCGCCTTTATACCAGACAGGAAACCATCTTCATGAAATCCATAGCCTAAATATGCTCCACAGAAGAAAACGCGTCCAGTTGAATTTAATTTAGTGAAATTTTCTTCATTGCTTTTTGGGTCAAAAGAAAGAATCGGGTGAGTGTATTTCGTCGAATATAGAATCATGCTTGGGTCTGGGGGGTGAGTCGGGTTTAGTGTGACAAGAAAACGTGTCTTTGATTTGAGCCTTTGTAACCGATTCATGTTGTAGGTAATTTCAAAAGTTGGGATTTGTCCCGTAAGATTTTGCTTTTTCACGTTCCAAGAAGCCCACATTTTTTCATTTGAGGGCATATAGGTGACATCTTTATGAAGAACTACAAAATTATCTGAATATTGGTATTGATTCAGGACATTCAGTTTAATATCGGAAGAATTTTTATATATTCTGGCTGAAATATCTGCATGAGTGGCTAGGATGACAGCGTCGAACGACATGGCTCGTCCATTTAGGCAACGAACCTCCACCATGGAGGAACTATCAGTCACCGAGACTACCTCGTTTCCTTTTTGGATTTTTCCATTAAAAGTTGCCTCAAATTTCTTCAAGTATTCTTTGCTACCATTTCTTATTGTGAACCAAGTAGGCCTTTCTGATATGGACAACAAACCATGATTCTGAAAGAAATTTACATATGCGACGGCAGGTATTTGCCGGGAATCCTGCTGGTTACAAGACCAAATAGCTGATGCCATGGGGATAAAGTAGGAATCAATCACATCCTCGGGACATTGATATCCTTTCAAAGCATCATATATGGATATCCCAGACCTTCCAAATTTATATATATTATTTCTTAATAATTTGGAATACTTATAGATATTCCATAAACGCCACGAATGTTTCGGGTTGAAGAAAGACTTCATGTTAGGAAACAAGCCTCTAGAAGTTCCAGCGTACGCAATGGATCTTGAAGAATCTGTGTAAGAGAAAGACATGTCTGTTTTTATTGTCGGCACCTCTAATGATCTTATGAATTTTGAGAAATTCTTATAGTTGCTATCGTTGAATACTATAAAACCGGTATCTATATTGAAGGGGTGGCCGTCCTCATCCAAAGCGACGACACTATTAGTATGGCCCCCTAATTTATTTTCACTTTCAAAAATGGTGACGTTGTGTGCTTTTTGCAAATGAGATGCTGCGGATATACCTGAAACACCGGCGCCGACAATGCCTATTTCCAACTTTATAGTGTCTCCTGTTTACTAAACAGATAATTTATTATTTTCCAGGACATACCCTTGTTGTGGCTAAACAATTCGGAGCAAAATAGAAGAAATATACGAAACTTGTTTATTGCCATTTTGGGTGATGTGTTATTACCTGACATTTCCAGTGAATCAATCAATTGTTTTTTCGAGTAATCCAAATTACTTAGCCACGCTTCCAAACTTTTATGATAATTAATTCCGGATTCTTCCCATATTTCTACTAGATTTAAGGATTCTGAAATTTCTTCGTAGAATCCTAAATACGGCATCATACCGCCACTAAAGAAATTCCGTGACATCCAAGAATTTGAATAGTTGTCAAAAAATTGTGGATAGGTAGAGTGAGAAAAAACTTGTATAAACAATTTTCCTTCACCGTTCAACCAGTCATTAATATTTTCCATAAGTAGTTTCGTGTTTCTTGTATGCTCAAACATCTCTATTGATAAAATTCGGTCGTATTTATGGATTGTCTGAAAATCATTTATGTTGACTTTGTCAACGTTTACGTTAAGCAGGTTGTATTTTCGTATTTGAGAACTTAGATATTCTTGTTGGGTTGTAGAGTTTGTTAAGGCTGTAATCCTACAGTCCTTAAATATTTTGCCAATATACAGTGATAATGAACCCCACCCGCACCCAATATCGAGCACAGATTGTCCGTTTTGTATTTGAGCCCGTGAGATGTAGGTTTTCAGAGTTTCAAGGTCTGCTGTTTCTAGATTATTCGCATTTGAATTCCATAGAGACCCGCTGTACTTTAGAGTAGAGCCTAAGATGGAGGAATAAAATGCGGTGGGGAATTCGTAATGCTGCGAATTGGCTGCCTGCGTTTGGATTGCTATAGGTCCCTCTGATGCAGCGCTGATGAATTGATCTTTCACTTGGCGTAATGAATTTTCAGATAGATTTCCTATGTATTCTTCATACTGGCCTAGCTTGTATCGAAGAAGGACTCTTATCCAAATGTCAGGTATTAATCCGCTATATGCTAATGATTCATACCACATAATTAAAACCGCTCGAAGGATATTTGGTAATTGTCTATATGCCCTGAGTCAAAGGCCCCTTCGCAATAGCTAAAATAGTATTCAAATTTTCGGTAATCAGAATCATCAAAACCAATATTTTGCCAATTCTTCCGATTGGAAGATAAGTTATCCCTCCATGCTCTTAGAGTTTTGACGTAGTCGTTTCCCAGAGATCTTGTTTTTAATATTCTGAAACCATTTTCTTGTGCCGCTTTTTGAATAATACCCAGCGAAGGAAGCATTCCACCTGGGAATATGTACTTTTGTATAAAGTCACAATTTTTTCTGTACGAATCGTAACGTTCATCAGGAATAGTAATTACTTGAATTTGTATCGTGCCATTTATGTTTAATACTTGTGCACATTTCTTAAAGAAATCATTTATTCCTTTGTGCCCGACGGCCTCAAGCATTTCAATAGAAAAAATGTGGTCGAATCTATTGTCTATTTTTCTGTAATCCATCAACATTATTTTTGTACTATTGACAAGGTTGTGGTTTTCCAAAAGATTTGAAGTGTATTTATATTGGTTTTTGGACAGAGTAACCCCTGTGACTTCGCAATCGTAGGTGGTGGCTGCTTTCACCATTAAACTTCCCCAACCGCAGCCGATATCTAATATCTGGTCACCAGATTCAATATTACAATTGCTAAGCAAGGTTTCCAATTTTCTGTTTTGGGCTGCCGATAGATCCTTATCATTCAAATCATAAATTCCGGAAGAATACGTCATGGAGGCGTCTAAAAAGGTTCTAAAAAACTCGTTACTAAGATCATAGTGTTCTTCTATGTTTCTTTTTGCCCATTTAAGGGTATTTGTTGATCTGATTCGCTGACAGATTCTTGATTTAATTTTTTGGGGGAGATATTTTGATAATTTTGATAGCGAGTTGTTAGGTGCTGATTTTGATAGATGTTTGAAAAGAAGTGGAAGGTTACTACATTCCCATTTTTTATTTATGTAGGAATCTGCAAATCCTAGGTCATATCCTAGAAGTAGATCGTAGAAGAAACTCCATTTTTTTATTGTGATAGTGTGAATATTATCCGGGTCATGACTTTCCAATTCGTGTATTACCCCGTCGGGGGTTTCTACTAAAAGGCCAACACCTTTAAATCTAGGCAAAATCAAAGGAGACAATCTTTTTCCTAGCCTTTCTGACATTTCATTCATTGTGTTGAAGCCGTTTGGTTATTTGAATGAAGTAATTCTTCTAAATCCATTTATTTAATGGACCATCGTTTCCATATTGACTGTCTTTAAATTTGAAGTTTGCCCGTTTACATTAGATGTTATTTTCAATTTGTATGTCGGATTCATACTTCTTAATTTCTATCTAATGTTTCGAGTTTAATGAAATTTCGCTACCCAAATAATTGCGTCGAATACCAAACAATGGATTGCTATCCAAAATATCCCTGATAACGGTAAAGAAAATTTAAATGTCATAAGGAATTTAATCAATTCCTCCATTCCGACTGGTGAGCCATATATGATCTGGTATTCATAGAAACCTATTGATACCGTTAAAACTATTAGTGCTGAAGCGGTAATCCATAATGAGGCCACTGAGGTGATCCACCAGTAGTCAACACTAGTTTCCAGGTATTTGAGGGTGGCAGGCATCCACACTGAAGCCGATATCAAGAATAGCGCGACTAGAGCTGAGCACGCGTAAGTACTCAAAGTATATGGTACGTTCCACACCGTGAAAGATTCCCTTAACCAGTAATGATGATTATCATCAGTGAAAAATAGCGAATAGCAGAAAATTAAGTACCCGGCCGCAGCTAAAACCATTGAGATCGTAAAAAGAGTTTTCAGATTGGGCCCAACCCCCCCCCACAGGGCATTTTTATGATCAGGATAAATGTAAAGGCTTGCAGCATATGAACCTAGGACTGCGATGCCTCCGATTAGGTTAACTAGTAAAAATGTAAGATGAGGGGACATACCGAAACGCCTCCTAAATAGTCCGTAAAACTAGGTTCCATGATACATGTATTTGTGCTATAATACAATATTAATACAAAAACATGCATTAAGACACTCTTGCAATTCTATTAAGAAAAAAGAGTTTAAAGGAATCTTTTCGCTGATGAAAGTGATCATTACCGGCGCTACAGGATTTATTGGGAGTGAATTGGTTTCCTTTTTGCGAGGCAAAGGGCATTCAGTGACTGCTATGGTTAGAAATCCTGAAAAGGCATCTGAGCAATTGGGTGCTGGCGTAAGTCTTTTAACGTTTGGAGATTCCGACGATGAATTGGCATCTGCTTTTGAGGAAACAGATGCCATTGTCAATTTGACCGGGCGTCCGTTGGCTCCGACTAGGTGGTCGAAATCAAAAAAGAGGGATTTCTATGAAAGTAGAGTAGGTGTAACAGAACGGATTGTCTCGATTATGGAGAGCTGTGAAACACCGCCGGCCACTCTTATTTCTGCGAGTGCTGTTGGCTACTATGGTGACAGAGGTAATGAGGAAATCACTGAACAGTCCAAAATTGGCCAAAGTTACCTTTCTGAATTGTGTGACTCTTGGGAAAAGGCAGCATTGAAGGCTCAAAATTTTGGCACCAGGGTCTGTATGTTGCGCCTTGGAGTAGTTCTTGGTAGAGAAAGCGGATTCTTAAATCAAATGTCTTTACCTTTTGAAATGGGAGTTGGTAGCTATGTTGGCGATGGGGGCCAATGGGTTCCTTGGATTCATTATTTCGATCTTTTAAGGATAATAGATTTCACTATTAACGACGAAGATATATTTGGCCCTATAAATTGTACTGCGCCTAATCCAGTCACGAGTAAGAGCTTTTCTCAATGCTTAGCTAAGATATTGGGTGCAAAAATTGTTATTGGATTACCATCATTCTGCTTGAAATTGGTTTTTGCAGAGGGGGAGACGGTACTAACCAACAGTCAGAACGCCTTACCAAATTCCTTATTGAGAAGGAACTTTAAGTTTACCTATGGTGAGTTGGAAGCTGCTCTTCTTGAGGAATGTGCACCCGCTGGAGTAAATATCAATAGGGTAGATTCTATGGAAGAGCCTTTTGACCCTTCCACAAAATATTCCAAAAAGCTTTCTAAGGCCGACTATAAAATCGAAACTTCTGTGAAACTTGACGTGAGCCGGGAGGCTGCGTTTGCCTTTTTTTCATCTCCCTTCAATTTGGGTTCGGCAACTCCAAAATGGATGGAATTTCATATAACTGAATCTCCGCTTGAAGTCCTTGAAGGCTCCGAATTTGAATACAAGATCAAACTCGGAATCCTTCCAGTGAAATGGCGAACAGAAATCGTAAAATGGACACCGGATGATCTGTTTATAGATTATCAAAAGAAGGGACCATATAGTCTTTGGTGGCACCAGCACCGTATCGTTGCTGATGGAGATTCTAGTTGCCGGATGGAAGACAAAGTTCTTTATAAGGTGCCTGGTTGGATCTTAGGAAGATTCCTACACAAATATTTAATTAAAAGTCTGTTATTAAGGATATTTTCATACAGAAACAAAGTGATCCAAATGCGATTTGGGGGTGGGGAATATGGACAATCGTAAGAATGATGATTTCGTTTTGTTAAATCGGTTCAAGGGTCGATTGCTGAACAATTTAACTGCTGTTGATCACACAGGAAGTGTTTCTGTTATAGAGGAGGCTTTGAGATACAACTGCACGCCCATGGCTATTTACAACTCGATTATCACTCCTGCGATGGTGGAGATTGGCGAATTATGGCACGAAGGTACGATTACTATTGCCCATGAGCATCATGCTAGCCAGATCGTTGATAATTTGATAACTATAGTAGTTGAAAATTCCATGAGACTATCAAACAAAGGTCTTCGAGCCCTTGTTACTTCTCCCTCTGGTGAAACCCACTGGTTGGGTGCAAAGATGTTCGCAAATTTGTTGTTTCTAGATGGGTGGGATGTTGAATATATAGGGGTCGATACACCCGCGGAAGATCTTGCCAAATATCTGTCGGAAATAGAGGTTGATTTAGTTGCCTTGTCAGTGGTGTTGCCTACAAATATTGCTAGCGTAAAAGATTCGGTAAATACCATAGAGTCTATAGAGAATCCGCCTTTCATCATTTTGGGAGGACCGGCTTTTAAAGGCTTTAACGATCGGGTTGGAAACGCTGCAATCGTCGACGACACTGCTTCCGGGTTGACGGTTTTGCATGAGGCAATGGGTATAGGAACAGGAAATTTATCCTTGCAAGAAATGCTTCAGGGGATCGGGAGTAAGGTTTTGGAGATACGAAGGTCTAAGGGACTAAATCAAGGTGAGTTCGCCATCCTCGCTGGTGTGGACAGGGCCTATATAAGCTTGGTAGAAAACGGTAAACAAAATTTAACCATGGCAGCCCTATTCAAACTGGCCGAGGCACTAGGGATATCGGTCAGCAGTTTAATGTCATTTCCAAAATGAATCGAAAATCAATCAACTTCCTAAATGAATTTAAATCAGCGTTTGAAATTATTTTAGGATTGTTCTCGAAGGAAATATGCCAGAACAAATATGTTTAATCGCCGTGATTTTTAATTTAGTCGTTTATTCTTTCATCAGTGGGTTGATATGGCTCATTCAGTTGGTTTCTAAGTCCCGATACCGGAATTGGAATTTAATTAATACGGCTCCAGCTAATATTAGTACAGAGATGGTTGCCATAAGATCTAAGTGGACCAACCACCCGGCAATTATCGTAGATATAAATGCGAAAACTCCTGTATAGGATGGTCTTCTGGTCATAATTAGTATCAGGAAGGATGGGATAACGGCTATCAAAGCTCCAATGGGAAGAAGAACTATCCCGGCACCCATGGTCGTAGCCATACCGATACCTCCGGATCTTCCCCACGGATTTATGATCATATGCCCAATGAGGAAAAATATAATTCCAATAGTTGCAATCCAGGTTGGGTATTCCAACAGAATTATTGGAAATGTGATGATCAACCCTTTCGCTAGATCAACAAAGAACACAGATATCCCATACATAGGTCCGATTTCAGCGTATATATTTGAAGCTCCGGGATTACCGGTGCCTTGTGAGCGGATGTCGACTTTCTTAAGTTTAGATATGCAATCTCCGATTGATATGGTTCCAATGAAATAAGAAGTGATTGCCCAAATGGCTGATATGATGAGATAGTTCAAGCTTTTTGTAACTCTTCTGTGAAAATACCTATATTTTCAATAAAAGGTAACACACAGCCAAAGAGAGGACTGAAATTTCTAGGGTTCAAAATAGAAAAACCTGAATAAAATAAAAGGTGACGCGATAAATATTCCCGCAGAAGTGGTAAAAGATAAATCAATTACAAAAGGTCTTATTGGTTGTTTTCCTTTCATTGCATCTTCCATATTTTTGCACGCAAGTTTTTACTACAAAGATAACCTTGTAGAGGGTTATTATTGGTTCCACTCCAATACGCAAATGCTCATGTGGGTGGCAGTGTTAATGTGGGCTCTTGGTGTGTTTGCAGTATGTCTCTTTGTTTGGCACTCTAAAATGATGGCAACTAAACGGAGTTTTCATAGTTTGGTTCCTATTGGGTTGGCCATTTCGGTCGGAACGGTATGCACGTTAGTCGATGTTTATATTCTTTGGTATTACGACGTTTTATAGTCAAATTAATTGAAAACATATGTTAGGTAGGTTGTTAAGTATGCCATTGTAAGTAGGAAATACAATTCCTGAATTCTCTTTTTACGACAGTAATCATAGAGAAAGAAATTCGAAAGAATTTATCGGAGCCAAAACGCTATTTGCCTTCTTTCCCGGTGCCTTTACGAATGTTTGTACTGATGAGTTATGTCAGATTGACAATATGATGAACAAATTTAATGACTCTGACGTTAAAGTGGTTGGAATTTCGTCAGATTCCCCATTTGTATTAAATGCTTGGGCAACTCAGAACGGTATATGTTATGACTTGATTAGCGATTACAATCTTGATTGTATTGATGCTTTTGGAGTTTCTTTTATAGGCCTTGCTGGCCTAGCGGGGTATAGGAGCTCTAATCGTGCGGTTTTTATTGCAGATAAGGATGGGACACTGATTTATAGTTGGGAGGGAGAGCATCCTGGAGTTACTCCGGATTATAAGGCCATTCTAGCCCATATTTGATTCACCAAAGTACATCAGAATTCAAATTAAATTCTTAATTGATCAATTAGGGAGTTCGAGTTTAGCAAGAAGTATTTCATTACCCATTGACATCAATTAATCTAGGTACTTAAAATATTTTGTAGTGCATACTAATAAAAATACAAAGGGTATACTAAATATTTCATATATTATGCACATTAAATAATAACTTGATGTCCTTTCTGTATTCATAAGGTAAGTGTAAAATAGGCATGGAACGAATAATGGCAGTATTGACTATTACTGTGATTTTCGCTGCGTGTACTACAGAGGTAGTGAAAGAAGTCCCTGTAGAAGTTGTGGTTGAGAAGGAAGTTGTAAAAACTGTTGAGGTTCCAGGACAGACCGTCACTAAAGAAATCGTCGTTGAGCGGGAATCTAACCCTGGAAAGTTGGTAATTTACTCAGGACGAAAAGAGAGTCTTATTGGCTCTATCATTGAAGAATTTGAGGATCTTACAGGGATCGATGTAGATGCCAAATATGGTAAAACTTTCCCGATCGCCACGATGATTTTGGAAGAGGGTGATAACAGCCCCGCTGATATCTATTACGCTCAAGATCCAGGGGGTCTTGGATTTCTATCAGCAGAAGGTAGATTAGTTACACTGCCTGGTGATATGACTGAATCTGTTGCAGCTTGGGCAAAGCCTTCTGATGCTACATGGGTAGGAATATCAGGTCGAGCTAGGGTTTTGGTTCATTCCGCCAATCTTGCTGATTTACCAGATTCATGTGAAGAATTGACAGATCCTAAGTGGAAGGGAAAGATTGGTTGGGCTCCCTCAAATAGCTCCTTTCAGACTATGGTTACAGGGATGAGGGTTATGTGGGGAGAAGAGAAAACTCAGCAGTGGCTCACGGATATGATGAGCAATGATGTTGGGGTCTACCCCAAAAACACCCCTCAGGTAGCGGCCGCGGCAGCGGAAGAGATCAGTATAGGGTTAGTAAACCACTACTATCTCCACAGGTTTATTTCTGAGCAAGGTGATGCCTTTAACGCAAGGAACCTTTTCTTAAGCGACGGTGGTCCCTGTAGTTTAGTGATGGTATCTGGAGCAGGAATTGTTAACACCGGTAAAAACCGCGAAAATGCTGAAAAGTTCTTGAGGTTTATGACCTCGAAGGTTGCTCAGCAATACTTCACAGGTCAAATTTATGAATATCCAGTTTTGGCAGGCGACCACGGTGTAAAAACCCACATGTTGCTACCGGCCCTGGAAGAACTCAATAAGCCAGACTTAACCATGGAAGATCTGTCTGATTTGACAGGTACCCAAGTCATATTTCGGGATTTGGGAATGCTAGATTAGATAAAAAATAGCTTGCTGAAAGAAGTTTCCATGGGAGGAGGGACTTTATTAGTTGTAACCCATGACATAGATTTGGCCTTGGATTACGCTGACAAAATCATATCCCTACAAGATGGTTTGGTTGTTTTTGATGGGCCCTCTTCTGATTTTCTTGCTTAGCTACACTTTTTTACGTGATGTCGGCTTCTTCGCCAAAAGAAATATAAGGCTCCCTATAAACCCTATTAGAGCCAGTATCAAAAACCCGTTGTTGTAATCTCCCTGTAGGTCAAATAAACGACCCGCGAAAATTGGACCGAACATTGTCATTAACATCATAGACATAGCTGATACACCCATGATTTTCCCAAATGATTTACGACCGAAATAATCCCCTCTCATGGATGTTGTTATGGGTGCCCTTGCTCCAAACCCAATACCATAGACAACAGAAAAAACGACAGCCATCCACAGATTGGTGACTAGTACTGCAATTGATACACCAATTGCCTGTATACATCCAAACAGACATACTGCTATATGTTTCGGGGTTCTGTCCCCCAAAAATCCTCCAAGGATTTGAGAAACTCCACCAATTCCCATTGCGATTCCCCAAATAAATGCGGCATTTTGCAGAGAAATCCCCTGATGTTTAAAAGCTAAGATCAAATGGACCATCATAGTGGATGTAAGCATGGCAGAGGCACCGTGGCCGACGGCAATATACCAAAACACTTTTTCCCTAAGGGCCTCAGATAATGAAAAATCGTTTCCTTCCATATGCGTTGAGGAGTTAGCCGTACTTTCAACACTTTGAAGGGACATTTTGCCATCTGGGACTTCCCCTATTTCTTCTGGGGTGTTCTTAATAATTTTTGTTATAGGTATCAGCAAAAGAGGAAAGAATATAGTCAACCCTAAAGCAGTTGCTTGCCAGCCCACATTCTCTGAGGAGATGAGTATGGCTAAGAATGGCACTATCGCAAAGGTCCCAATGGAGAATCCTACAGATCCTATGGACATAGCTAGACTTCTGTGTTTGGAGAACCAATTATTTATGATGACCGTCATTGGTATCCAACCACCTAATGTCACCCCAAACATGATGGTAATGTATGAAATATAAAATATAGTTGGATCTAACCAACTGTCTCTAGAGTCAGTGATTGGGACGGTCTGGCTTAGACATAAAAAGCCAATTGAGGAAACAATTGCTCCCATACAAGCTACTTTTTTGCCTCCAATCCTGTCGATCACATAACCGACAAGTGGAGCGGCAATACTACCTTCCAGTTGTCCCAATGAAAAGGCTACAGACAACTGTGTCCGGCTCCATCCGAATTCTGACTCCAATGAGTCTATCCAAAGCCCAGTGGCTCCGTATGCAGGAGCAGATATCACAGCATTGACAATCAAAGCGGTGAAGGCGATCCACCAACCGTAAAAGAGACTAATTTTCAAGATATATTTATTGAGTTTATCCCAAAGTCGTACTGACTTTGTAATAATTTACTGTTTATTTGTCATGATCCAGATCCTCGCATATGATCTCATAAAATTGAACGCTACGATTGAATTCAAAGGACTGTGAAAGATGAATCTCCCAGAAAAAATGAAATTTGGTATCTTTTTGGGTCCTTTCCATAAGGTAGGGGAAAATCCTACCTTGGCATTGGAAAGAGATATGGAATTGATTCAGTGGTTGGACACCTTGGGCTATGACGAGGCTTGGATTGGTGAACACCATAGTGCCGGATGGGAAACTATATCTTCTCCAGAGTTGTTTATAGCGGCGGCGGCAGAAAGAACAAGGCGTATAAATCTTGGCACTGGCGTTGTAAGTCTGCCTTACCATCATCCATTTATGGTTGCTAATAGAATGGTCCAACTTGATCATATGACAAGAGGTAGAGTCATGCTTGGAGTGGGGCCAGGTGCTTTGCCAACAGACGCGTATATGATGGGTATAGATCCGACCAGCCAAAGAGAGAAAATGGATGAAGCTCTAGGGATTATTCTGAGACTTTTTACAGAACTTGAACCGATAACCTACAAATCGGATTGGTTTGAATTGAATGAGGCTTTGTTACAGCTTCGACCTTATCAAAAACCTTACATGCCAATTGCTGTCGCATCAATTCAGTCACCTGCTGGCGTTCAGCTTGCCGGTAAACATGGTGCTTCTGTTTTGACTATAACGGTACCGAGAGATCCTTTGTCTGATAGGGCCGATTATGGAAAATTGTGGGACATAGCAGAAGAATCTGCAGAAAAACATGGGCAAGTAGTGAAACGAGAAGATTGGCGTTTAGTGGTACCGGTGCATTTGGCTGAAACTAGAGAGAAGGCCCGCGAAGAAGCAAGAGAAGGAGCGGCAGGATTCTTGAGGGACTACACTGAGGGAACCAATGGCAGAAAACCTGTTTTTGATGGGCCCAGAAATCAGGTGGTTGACTGGATGTCCGATAACGGTTTCTGGATAGTTGGAACCCCGGATGACTGCATTGAGAGTATAAATAATTTGGCTCGAGAAAGTGGTGGGTTTGGTGGATTTTTGGTTCAGACAGTTGATTGGGCTCCTAGAGAAACCATACTCCGCAGCTATGAACTTTTAGCAAGATATGTTATGCCGCAGTTTCAAGGTTCTGTCGCTGGTATGGAAGTTTCAAATCAATGGGCTAAAGATAGGGTTGAGGTCCTTTTGGACGGCAGGATACGTGCCATAGAAAAGGCTAAGTCTGATTATGGTGGCTCAGTTAATCTCTCCTAAATCGGGTTTGTATTTTCAATAATGTGTTTTGTTTGCTGCATTGCAGATTCGTATCCGTTGGTGATGGCGGTCACATCGTGACAGCAGTTTAGCCAAGTCGTTCCCCTAGCTATTGCCATGCTCATAGATTCTCCCGGGTCAACTGCGGTGCCCATAAATTTTCCGTGTTTTTTGCAGGAAGCCCCAACCTTTTCAAAGGCTTCTAATATGACTGGCTTAGAGATTGGGTCTCCTGGGTTTCGGTGGACACCATAGCTTTGAGATAAATCACCGGGTCCAACAAACAGGAGATCGATGCCATCGACTGATGCAATATCATCGGATGCCTCCACACCTTCCTTGTCTTCTATCATCACACCTAACAAGATGTTTTCATTTGCGATGTCGAAATATGCTGGTTTTTCGCTTTTCCCGAAAAACGAATCTCTTCCTCCTCCCATACCGCGCATACCTTTTGGATGATATTTGGCCATTTCTACAAAAGCTCTTGCCTCTTCCCTACTTTTGCAATGTGGCCAAATCAAACCAGAGGCACCAATTTCGAGTGTTTTAATGACTTGGTTGTAAGGTCCATGGGGAATTCTTACGAATACGTCTATATCCCAAGTACGAGCTGCAAGTATAAGCGTACTAAGATCTTTGAAATCTGCATGACTGTGTTCCATGTCTATCCAGACACATTGGTACCCTACGGAAGCAATGGTTTCGACCACCGTAGGATCAAAAACCCTATTAATTTCTGGCACCTTGATTGTTTGGCCATTCAACAATGCAGATTTTGTACGATTTTCTCGATAATCGTTAGCCATATTAACCCCCTATGCGATTAGTTTAATTAAGATTCGAACCGAGTTTGGGTATCACTTCATTTTGATACCGGGACATGCTTTCTAACCAGCTTTTTTTATCATTTTCGTCTATCCAGTCAAATGACATATTTATCAACGTCCCAAATGGACCTAGGAATTCTGTTATCTCTTGTAAACGGTCAATTACGGTATCAACCGACCCGGCGATAACTAGTTCATCCATCAGATATTCTTCAGTTATTTCACTATCCGATTGGGTTGGATCTGATTTCATGATGGCAAGCCCGGGCCCTTTTTGAATGGCCGAAGCAAGATACCTATAGGCTTTAGAGATACTATTGGTTTTGGCTTTTTTTATGGCTTCTTCGTCAGTATCCGCTATAAATATAGTACGCGCCAATTTCCAATCAGAACGATTCGCCTCCAGGTTAAGCGAATTTCTGGCATCAGAATAAGTTTTCCAGTTATCTTTTAATACTGGTAGAGAAGTAATGGAATGACTAAAAGGCGCAAATCCGTATTTGGCTGCTATCTTCGCAGAATTTGAATTGTAGCCGGTTACAGGAACTGATATCGGAGGGTGAGGGTTTTGTAGAGGTTTCTGTATTCTGCCGTATCCGATATCTTCATCGTGGCTTTTTAGAACGACATTCCAATAGTTTCCTGATATTTCGTATGGAGGCTCTTTTTCCCACATTTCCAAAATTATCCGCATTGATTCTTCGGACATTTCTTGCATCTTCGAACTTTCTAGCCCGTACATTTCAAAATCTGAAGGAGCACCTCCATGGCCGAATGCTACGTTAAGCCTACCATGCGAAAAATGATCCAAAAATGACAGTCGGTTTGCAACTTGTGCTGGATGATGGAAGTTTAGCAGAAGTGGTGCTGGCCCTATTCTAATATTTTTTGTTTGCCGGAATCCAGCTGCAATAAACATTTCAGGGCTCACGATCGGTTCCCACGACAATGTATGGTGTTCACCTACCCAAAATTCACCAATGCCAAGTTTATCAGCCTCGATTAATAGCTCCATATCTTCGTCGTGACATTGGGACAAATTTTTATCCGGGGGATGAAAGGGCATAATGAAGATTCCGGATTTTATTCCAGACATTTAGACACCTCGTCAACTTGCATAAATATGGGTTCACTTGGTGGCAGTATAAAACTATGTCAGACAATACAACAAATTCTCAAAACTCTGACTTTTACAAGATTTCCGCTATAATCGCGCGATTAAGCGTTATATTAATGAATACTAACTTGAGGAATATGGAATGTCAGGAGATTCTTCCACGTATAAAGAAGAAGAAATAGCTATACCAGAAGGCAAATTCACAATGAGAACCTCAGGATCAGGGGACCCGTTGCTTATTCTGCATGGGGAGCTAGGGTTTCCAGGATGGCGAAAATACCATCAAAAGTTGTCTGAACAATATAAAGTAATGGCTCCAAGCCATCCTGGTTATGATGAGTCAGATAGATTAGATTGGGCTATGAAGGTAAGTGATCTAGCTGCGGTTTACCTTCAAGTGCTTGATGATTTGAATATTTCTAACATTAAGTTAGTTGGGTTTTCCATGGGAGGCTGGTTGGCTGCGGAAATGGCTGTTATGGATCCAGGAAAATTCTCAAAACTTGTTCTTGTTGGCCCGATGGGTGTTAAACCTGAAGAGGGGGAGATTTATGATCTTTTTCTCAATTTGGCGACAGATTTTTTGGAAGAAAGTTTTTTGAATCCAAAATCAGTGGAAGAATATTCCTTGATAAGGCCGGACGAACCTTCTCCGGAGCAGGAGGAATTGTGGGAAGTTGGCAGGGAGCAATCCGCGAGATTGGCGTGGAAACCTTATATGTATAACCAAACATTGCCATTTTTACTACGGAGACTGAAAGGCCTGCAGACATTAATAATCGCGGGAAAACAGGATTCCATTGTTCCTGTTGATGCATTTAGGATCTATAACGAATCAATACCAGGCTCATCGCTAAGCCTGATTGATCAAAGTGGACATAGACCGGAGATAGAAAAAACAGACGATTTTCTAAAAGCAATAACGAAATTTCTCAGTTAACTGTAAATTAACTAGATAGGGAGGACATATGTTCATTGGACATTTTACGGAGAGGCCATATCAAGACCCAAAATCAGGATATTTTGGGGCTACAGGTAAGTCGATTAAGGACTTGACGCTCAGTAATGATATTTATGATCCAATGCTCGGGTCAGAACTGTATAACCGGTACTTAGATGAGAAAATATACGCCGAAGAGATGGGCTTCGACGGGCTGATGCTCAATGAACACCATAGTAGTCCGTTCTGTATGGGGAGCACTGTAAATGTAGAGGCTTCCATTCTGGCCCGAATAACAAATAAGGCAAAGATAGTACTTTTAGGTAATGTCCTTCCTATATGGGACGACCCTCTTTGGTTGGTTGAACAGCTAGCAACCATTGATATGATTTCTAAAGGTCGATTGGTTTCTGGATGGGTTCGGGGTACAGCTAGAGAAAGTGTTGCTCATAATTCACCCCCAGCATATAACTGGGAAAGATTCCAAGAGGCACACGAATTTATTGTTAAAGCATGGACCGAGCCAGGACCTTTTAGATGGGAAGGGAAGCATTACCAGTACCGATATGTTAACCCTTGGGTGAGACCGTACCAGAAACCACATCCCCCAATAATGCTTCCTGGGGTCGTCAGTAGAGATTCAGTGATGTGGGCAGCAAGACAACGGATACCATACATAATGCTTGCCACCCAATTAGAACCAACACGACAATCTTTTGAAGTTTATAAAGAGACGGCTAGAGAAGAAGGTTATGAGGCTGGGCCCCAGAATTTCGGATATTTGTGGAAAGTTCATGTAGATGAGACAGAAGAACTTGCCGAGGAAGTAGCTAGAAAATTTGTGCAAGGTCCAAGCAACCCATTCAACGCAGGGAATGAAGGGACTGCCAACCCTGCTCTAAATAAGTTACCAGGAATAACCTCGCGCAAAAGGACACTCCCAACTGCACAAGTGGCTACCGCAAATAGGGGAGGACAATTATCAAGATCATTTGAGGATCAAGTGTCAGATTACACAATTATTTCTGGCACACCTAAAACCGTTATACCTAAAATAAGACATGTTCTTGAATATCTCAGGCCAGGCTCGGTGTTTTTCTGGGATGGTGATGGTGCCATGACTCACGATGATCAGATGAGAAGCCTTCGCCTGATGGGAGAGGAAGTATTACCAGCGGTGAGAGAAATAGCAGATGAACTCGGACTAGATAGCCCTTTTGAGGTTGATCCTAAGACAGGGGAAAAATTTGACGAAATAGAGTCTGATACATCCAATGAAATTGCTGCTGCGCCTGGGGATTGAAGCAAAGTTATGGATCTCTCTTAACTAAATCGTTGAGAGAGATCCATTTTTTATCCGAACCTATTCCATGTAGGGTTGATTAGGACCTCGTTTATTGTCACGTGTGGTGGTTGTTTGGCGAGGAACAATATAAGCTCACCAAGATCTTCAGACTGAAGAATTCTCGCTTGATCCTCAGCGCTGACCGGAACAGGACGTTGTTCCAAAATGGGAGTGGCTACTTCCCCTGGGCAGAGTGCGGTAGCTCTGATTCCATTGTTGCGTTCTTCAACTATAAGACTTGCAGTCATAGCATTCATTGCATGTTTGGCGGAGGTGTAGGCAGGCCCGGTCAAGGCTCCTGCACTTTTGGCAGCCATGGATGATATATTTATAATTAGCCCTCCTCCGTTCCTTCTCATAGAAGGCAGAACCGCCTGGCAACAGTAGAAAGCCCCGTTTAAATCTATATTGATAACTTTATTCCAATCTTCTATTGAAACTACCGGCCAATTCCGTTCTCTTACGTTGATCCCTGCACTGAATACACCAATATCGATTTGGCCATGTTGATTCAAAATTGACTCTGCAACCGACACAACAGCACCATTGTCCGAAACGTCTAGAGGTTGAATTGATACTTCTCCTGATATTTTGGCTGCTACATTTTCAAGCACGTCCTGCCTTCTGCCAGAAAGGACTACCTTACATCCTGCTTCAGCCAGTTTAATTGCGCCGGACTCACCTATTCCTGTACCGGCTCCTGTTACCCAAGCCACTTTACCTTGAATGTCTTCTAACATGAATTTCTCCTTAAATACTTATCATAATATTAACTGAGGCTATCAATAACTCCCTCAACATAAAGGATGCTTATTGCCTCTATGCTGTAAGTGAGGAGTTTTGCTTTTGTGGATTCATCAGCTGACTCAGCAAGGTCATCAACGATATTAATTAGTGATTTCTCCCCGTCCATTTTCATCAATAAATTGGCCACTAAATTGCTGCATGGTACTCCTTCTTTCCTGAAT
>CAYMZR010000021.1:0-25721 GCA_964394975.1 uncultured Dehalococcoidia bacterium
GTTTCGCAAGACAATCAATATTAAAGCGATCAATTGTTTTAATTGCAGGTTCTTTCATGAACCTAGTGCTGCCCATATTTATTTTCACAATTATCCTAGCCCTACCGCATGATACTTTGATTGGCACAGTGACCATCACCGGAGTTGCTCCTAATTCACCTGCTGAGAAATCCAATCTACGCCAAGGAGACGCAATATTAGAAGTAAATTCCCAAAAAATTTCCAACCACATGGACCTAGTAAAAGATATCGGCAACCTTAAAGGAACCGAAGTCGAGCTGCTTATACGCAAAAGTAGCTCAAATTTGGGCATACTTGGCTCGCCAGATTTCACTAGCTCAGAGTATATTTACATCACTCCCAGAAGAAACCCTCCTTCGTTAACAGTAGTCAATAAAGTTTCTATACCTGAAAAAGAAATTGAACTTCGACAAGCTAAAAGATACAACCCTTCGCTGGAAATTGGTGACACCCTGCAGCAGGGTTCACTCGGAGTTCTCATCGGGACATCAAACGGAAAAATTGTTAAAGATAGACTTTCATTACAGCAGTCCATTCCAACAGCATTTAGTAAAATGAGGGATGTGATTTCCTTTTCAGCACAAGGTATCGGAAATTTATTTAGCAAAGGCGAAAATCCCGGGCTAACTGGCCCAATCGGAATCGCTCAAGTAACTGGAGAGGTAGCAAAAGTTGGAATTGCCCCAATTTTTGAATTAACGGCACTGATTAGTATTAGCTTAGGAATTGTCAATCTATTTCCAATTCCAGCCTTAGACGGAGGGAGGTT
Source organism: uncultured Dehalococcoidia bacterium (assembly GCA_964394975.1). Taxonomy (GTDB): domain Bacteria; phylum Chloroflexota; class Dehalococcoidia; order Lucifugimonadales; family UBA826; genus UBA11996. The sequence continues at coordinate 791 of CAYMZR010000021.1, forward strand.
AATGTTCGTATTATTGGAAGGAATTCGAGGAGGTAAGAGAATTTCCCCTGAAAAAGAAGGCTTCATCCACCTAGCCGGGTTTATGCTATTAATCGGCTTGGTCGTGGTGATGAGCTATTTCGACATTATGAGAATATTAGGTGGAGATAGTTTTTTTAGATAATTGTTGTGCAAAATAAAAACTAGGTATTTCAAATGCGAAGAATAACAAAACCTGTATTTGTAGGACCCGTTAAAGTTGGCGGAGACGCACAGATATCAGTTCAGTCTATGACCAAAACTGATACTAGGAATGTAAAGGCCACCATAAATGAAATTAAAGCCTTAGAAAGCGTCGGATGTGAAATAGTTCGTTGTGCCGTACCTGACATGGAAGCTGCAATCGCACTAAAAAAAATTAAATCAGGAATAGATATACCGCTCATCGCTGATATTCATTTTCATCATGAATTAGCTATCGAGTCACTCAAAAGTGGAATTGATTGCCTAAGACTTAACCCTGGAAACATAAGAGATGAAGAAAAAGTAAAAGACATAGTTAAATTGGCCAAAGAAATGAGTGTCCCTATCAGAATAGGGGTCAATTTCGGAAGTTTGCCTCCTGTAGGCGCTATCGGTAAAACTCGAGGGCTGAATAGACACGATGACGGTGTCAATTTACTCACAAAAGGGGATCCTTCTACGTCCGACTATACCGTGGTAGATCACATGGTGGCCACTGGTCTCTGGGAAATTGATCTGCTTGAAAATTTAGACTTTGACCTTATAAAAATATCTTTAAAGGCTTTCGATATTGACACAACTGTAGAATCCTACAGAAGAATGTCCAAGCTAATACCTTATCCTTTCCATTTAGGGATAACTGAAGCTGGCACTTCAAAATCGGGAAGCATTCGCAGCGCAGTCGGTCTAGGTATTTTGCTGTATGAAGGAATAGGAGACACAATACGTGTCAGTCTGAGTGATAATTCAACGGAAGAAGTCATTTCTGGTTTTGAGATTTTGAAATCCTTAGAACTGCGAAAAGAAGGAGCAGTCCTTGTAGCATGTCCAAGCTGTGGCAGAGCAGACGTAGACGTAAGGGATTTGGCAAATAAAGTCGATCTCCTATTGAAAGATACTAAAACTCATCTCAAAGTAGCGGTGATGGGATGTGAAGTGAATGGTCCTGGAGAAGCAAAAGATGCCGACATTGGTATTGCTGCTGGAGTTGGCAAGGCAATAATTTTCCGACGCGGCAAAAAGTCTAAAGTCGTAAAAGAGGCCGAAATGCTCGAAGAACTAATGTCAGAAATTAGACAGGTGGAAAAAGAAATGTCTAATTTAGAAAAAGACCCCATAACCTAAAATCCGAAAGGCATTCATGTAATGAAGTTATCTAAATTATTTGTTCGAACACTCAGAGACGGACCAAGTGATTCTGAATTGATCAGCCACAAGCTGCTCATACAAGCTGGGATGGTTCATCAAGTGTCTTCCGGAGTTTATAGCTATCTGCCACTGGCCTGGCGATCTTTGCGAAAAATAGAACAGATAATCAGAGAGGAAATGGATTCAGCCGGAGCGCAGGAAGTAAAACTAGGGCTTTTACAGCCTAGAGAAATTTGGCAAATGTCGGGAAGAGATGAAATCTATGGCCCGGATATGATACGGCTGCAAGACCGACGAGAAAGGCAACTAGTTCTACCCCCTACTAATGAGGAACTAATGACTGAAACAGTGAAAAGCTTTATACAAAGCTATAGGGATCTTCCGTTTAACCTTTACCATATCCAAACCAAATTTAGAGATGAACCAAGACCAAGGGGGGGCCTTATACGAGTCCGAGAATTTGACATGATGGATGCGTATAGTTTTGACCAAGATGATGAAGGCCTGGATATAAGCTATGAATTAATGATCAATGCATACATCAACATTTTCCAAAGATGCGGGATAGAAACTGTGATAGTAGAAGCAGATAGTGGCGCGATTGGCGGAAAAGATTCCAAAGAATTCATACTACTCTCTGAATCAGGTGAAGACACTATTGTTCTATGCGGGAAATGCAATTACGCAGCCAATGGAGAAAAATCAGAATTTACGAAGACCCTAGTACCACTTGAAAAACTGGACAGTCAAAATGAAATTCATACTCCAAATGTAAAGACCATAGAGGAATTGTGCGAGTTTTTGTCTATTGTTCCGACAAAAACTCTCAAATCTGTCTTTTACAAAATAAATAATGAATTCGTTATAGCTGTTATCCGAGGGGATCTAGAGATTAATGATGTAAAACTAAAAAACACCCTGGGTGGCGGTGAGTTAAGGTTGGCGACCGGAGAAGAGGTTACCCAACAAGGTTTAATATCAGGTTCTGCTTCTCCCGTGGGATTGAGTGGAATGAAAGTAGTAATTGACGATTCTGTTAATTTGGGAAATAACTTCGTGGCAGGGGCGAATAAAGAAGGATTTCATTTGTCCGGGGTCAATCACCCAAGAGATTTTGAAGCACAAATACAAGCAGATATTGCGTTGGCAGAAGATGGTTTTCAATGCCCTCGATGTACAGGAAAGCTCCAAACCAGTCGTGGAATTGAAATTGGACACGTCTTTAAACTAGGTACAAGATATTCAGAATCTATGGAAGCCAAATTCCCTGACCCAGACGGCAATTTGCAACCTATTGTCATGGGATGTTACGGAATAGGGGTTGGCCGAATTCTCGCCGGAGCTATTGAACAACATTCCGATGAGAGCGGAATTATATTCCCGAAAACGATCGCACCGTACGAAGTAATATTGGTTTCACTCAACACGGACAATTCGCAGGTAATGAACTCCTCTGAAGAAATGTACCTATCAATGATAAAAGAAGGAATTGATGTACTTTGGGATGATCGGGCAGAATCTGCGGGAATCAAATTTAACGATGCCGATCTCTTAGGAATGCCATTGAGGATAGTAATGAGTAAAAGGAACATGGAAAACCGCGTAGTGGAAATTAAAATGAGGAACAAGAAAGAGGGATACACAATTCCTATAGAAGAATGTATCGTCGAAGTAGACAGGCTCCTCGAAAAGTAATGGAGGAAGCAAAATGAAATGGCCCAACAAAATATCGTGCCCAATCGTAATAAGTTTTGACCTCGACGGCGTTACAGGTACAATCAACAGAAATCCAGCCTCTAAAAATTTGCCGACCCTTATGTCCATGAGGGAGTATGGCCCTGCTGTCGCCACTCCGAGAATTTTAGATCTACTGGATTCGCATAAGATAAAATCTTCTTTTTATATCCCCGGATTCATAGCAGAAACCCACCCTGATTTAATATTGGATATCCACAAGAGAGGTCATGAAATAGGCAATCATGGATATATGCATGAACCTCCTGCAACCTTGAACTCTTCCGAAGAGGAAGAGGTACTTTTACAAGGGTCCGAAATTATAAATGACATTACTGGTGAAAATCCTGTTGGCTATCGATCTCCTAGTTGGGAATTAAGCTCTGATTCATTAACCATCCTAAAAAGAAATAATTTCTTATACGACTCAAGCATGATGGGCAATGACATTCCTTATCTTATACATACTAGGCATGACCCAATAATTGAAATACCGATACACTGGGAATTAGATGACCACCCGTTTTTCAACTACATTCCTTTTCTCGGTCAAACAAATGTAATGGCGAGCCCAGAGCATGTATATTCAGTCTGGGCCTCATCGTTTGAAGGTTTGTATAAATACAAAAGAACCTTTGTTTTAACCATGCATCCATGGATCATTGGACGCCCAGGAAGGCTGAATATGCTAGACAAATTGATTACTCTTATCAAAAGCTATCAAGGAACTTCTTTCATGACTTGCAAAGAGTTGGCTCTTATCAAAGAACATGACTATATGTAGAGAAGTTTGAAGATTAGATACCCCTGATGATAACATTCGAAGGTTTAAATCCGTGTCTAAATTGCCGTGAATATATTTCGCCATTCCAACTAGGAGGAATAGAAACATCATGACACTACCAAATCGAATGAAGTTCGGTATTTTTCTAGCTCCATTCCACTGGCTAGGAGATAATCCAACGCTTGCATTAGAGAGGGATTTGGAAATAATACAGTGGCTGGACTACTTAGGATTCGACGAAGCTTGGATAGGCGAACACCACAGTGCCGGTTGGGAGACAATATCTTCCCCGGAAGTTTTTATGGGAGTTGCGGCAGAAAGGACCAAACACATCAAACTAGGAACTGGAGTTGCTAGTTTGCCGTACCACCATCCTTTGATGCTCACAAATAGAATGGTTCTTCTCGATCATCTGACAAGAGGAAGGGTAATGCTAGGGGTAGGCCCGGGGGCGCTAGTATCGGACGCATATTCCTTAGGAATAGAACCATCTTTACAGCGACCTCGCATGGACGAGGCTATCGGAATAATAAAAAGACTTCTTACAGAAACCGACCCTATAACCTATGAGTCGGACTGGTTTACACTAAGAGAGGCCCTAATCCACCTGAGGCCTTACACTCAACCACATTTCCCTATTGCAGTGGCTGCAGCCCAATCCCCATCTGGAATGGTGGCTGCCGGAAAACATGGCTTAGGAGTACTCTCAGTCAGTGTAGTTAGAGGAGGAAGTATTGCCTCCAATTTAGGAGACTTTTGGAAAATAGCTGAAGATACGGCGGAGGAGCACGGTCAAACTGTGGACAGAAATGAATGGCGTATAGTACTGCACGTGCATTTGGCAGATACTAAGAAAGAGGCAATGGAACAAGCAAGGGAAAAATCAGCCGCCTACCAATACGATTATTTTCACCAAACAATGGGGACACCATTTGACTATGACGGCCCCAAAGAAAAAATAATTGATTACATGGTTGATAACGGTGCATGGTGTGTTGGAACACCAGACGACCTAATAGCCAAAATCAAGGAACTCGGGGAACAAAGCGGTGGATTTGGCGGTTTCATGATTCAAGCTACCGAATGGGGAACTCGGGAACAAGTTATGCATAGCTACGAATTAATAGCAAGATACGTGATGCCTCATTTCCAAGGATCACTTGATAACCTTGTAACCTCACAAAAATGGTCAGAAGACAACAGAGATAACTTACAAGCACTTAGAACAGTATCCTTAACCAAAGCAACTGAAAGTTATAAAAACAGAACCTAAAACTTGGAGAAACATTCATGACAAAAATGACCGGAGGCGAGGCTCTCGCAAAATCACTATACAGGGAAGGAGTCCGAGTAATTTTTGGTTTGCCTGGCGTACAGCTATATCATCTACTGGATGGATTAGCCAAGGAACCTGGAATACGTTTTATAAATACCAGACACGAACAAGCCACAACCTATATGGCTGATGGCTACTCAAGGGCCGGAGGTGGCATAGGAACGGCACTAGTGGTGCCAGGTCCAGGTCTTCAAAATGCCAGTGCGGGTATTGGTACAGCTTATTCCGCCTCTTCACCCATTTTAGTCATCTCAGGTCAAATTGAAAGAGATCACATTGGTCTAGAAAGAGGAATGCTTCATGAAATAAAAGGGCAAATCGACACTATAAAACCGATCACAAAACATCAAAAATTGATATTGGATCCTACAGAAATTCCAGAAGCAGTTCACGAAGCTTTCGAGCATCTACAAACCGGAAGGCCAAGACCGGTTCAGATAGAAATTCCGCCTGAAACTCTTTCCGACACGGCCGATATTGAGCTATTAGAAGCCGGAAAATATGAAAGGCCGGCAGCAAACAAGGAAAGCATAAGTCGCGGGGTAGAAGTAATATCCGAAGCTCAAAACCCCCTAATATGGGCCGGAGGCGGCGTTATATCTGGGGAGGCATCGGCAGAATTAACATCGTTAGCAGAATTTTTACAGGCTCCTGTCATAACCACCGGAGAAGGTAGAGGTGCGATTTCCGATCGCAGTCATTTGTCTATTGGGAGTTTCCGATTCAAAAATGACACCTTTTTTGAAAGTAAAATCCAGGAATACGATCTAGTTGTCGCTGTTGGTACCAGATTATTGAACAACCAACAATTAACAGGCCAAAAAGTGCTGCAAATTGACATAGACGACGAGGAAATTGGCCGAAATTATGAGAACACTGAAGGTATAAATGGCGACGCAAGAAAGACCCTTGCAGAAATTTTAAGTGGATTAAAGGGTGTAATGTCCCCAAGGGAAAGTCGTGTAGAAGAATTAACAGCGCTAAAAGCCGAGAGATTTAACCCGGGCACGGTGATTGAGCCACAAGAATCTTTTACTAAAGCCATTAGGGGCGTGATGCCTGACGATGGAATATTTATCTCGGGCATGACTCAAATAGGATATTACAGCAGAAACAAATACGAAGTCTATGAACCCAGAACTTACATCACTTCATCCTATTACGGCAATCTCGGTTATGCTTACCCAACTGCGCTGGGTGCAAAAGTTGCCCAACCAGACAAGGCTGTGGTAGCGGTATGCGGTGATGGTGGGTTTATGTTTAATGTACAAGAGTTGGCCACTGCTGCGAAGCACCAGATTAATGTAGTGGCAGTTGTGTTCAACGACAGCGCCTACGGAAATGTCATGAGAGATCAAGTCAATATGTTTGATGGGAGAGAATATGGCGCAGAGGTGCACAATCCCGACTTCATGAAGCTTGCCGAAGCCTTCGGGGTAAGAGGTGTAAGAGTGGAAGGAGGAGCATCCGAATTAGAAAAGGCCGTGGAAAAGTCTCTAAGCATAGAAACGCCAACCTTAATAGAGGTCCCCGTCGGCCCGATGCCGAATCCTTTCAGGGATTATTAGCAATACTACTGGTCACAACGTACAGTTGTGACCAGTAGTATTAACATTCAGACCAAAGAAAATGGTATGGACAATTCGCCACAAATGTCCTTAAACCAGTCTATTACCTCATAATGCAAAGGAATACCGTTTTCGGATCTCTCTATATTTGATTCATGCTCAGGCTGCCCTGGGTACATCACTCGGTCATGCCCCGGAGCAGGTTTCGAGGATTGCAACATGTTGATCCATTCATCCATTGTTGTTTTAAATTCAGAGGTATCCATAAAGGCTTCTATGTTGTAAGCAGCCACATAGTGTCCAAAATTTGGCCTCCCGGGATTCATTCCATAACCACCACCAGTCAATATACCTCCCAGTATATCCACGACACACATCATTCCATAACCTTTGTGTGATCCCAATTCGCGTGTACCTCCAACAGGTAGCAAATACGATGATGCGGATCCCTCATAACCAGGCGTGGGCGGATCCACTTCCTCCATGATAGGGGTACCGTCATGACCTGCGACCCATCCTCCCAATAGCTGTGTACCATTTCTCCTGGCAAGACCGAGCTTATTTCCAGCGACAGCACTCATTGCTGCATCAAACACAAAAGGAGCTTCCTTGTCAGCGGGGGCAGCAATAGCAATAGGATTAGTTCCTAGTACTGGTTCCGCTCCGAAGGTTGGCAAAACCCCCGGTGGGCACGATGTCATACACATCCCTATCATATCGTTCTCTACAGCTTTGAGCGCATGGTATGAGGCCATACCAAGATGACGGGAATTGTGGATCGTCACAACGCCCATACCTACATTTTTGGCCTTTTCAATAGCTATATCCATTGCCTTAGGAGTGACAATAATTCCTAACCCTCGATCTCCATCTATATTCGCAGTAGCAGGGGTTTCTCTGGTAACCTCCCAATTCGGATGTGGGTTGAGTTCACCATTCCCATATCCGGTTACATAGGACCGCAACATATTGGACACACCATGGGTATCTACACCCCTCATATCAGCTTTCACCAAAACATCAGCTCCCAGCTCTGAATCAGAAGCATCAAGTCCCATTTTTGAGAATACAGCTTCCACTGTTTTTCTGAGATTATTTTCGGTGACCATAACTTGATCTTCCGGTTGTACCTTGAATTGTTCTAACAATTTGAGCCCCCTTTTAGTGTTTTCTATTTGAAAACGCATTTTACTTTTAGGAGCTAAAAACATCAACGGAGTGACTATATATTGTGAACATATGTCTTGTAATAACATAAAAGTTAGTCAATACTTTCTAGGTATATTAGGCTATACTTACCTACCATATTTTATAACCTAATAAATCTCAGACTTTCTACACAAAAAATAATTATCACAGGAAAATCTGCAAGTTTTGACAATAACACAGCGATTGCCTAACAAAACTTCCTTTTGGATCTTGACCCCGTCGTTAATAGCCGCAGCATTGTGTGTGACCCCACTGATCTATTTAATTGGTCGTGTGTTAGGTGCAGATACCGAAATATGGGCGTGGTTGGTAAGAGCAAAAACCATAATGGTTTTTGCAAGATCAATTTTTTTGGCCATAACAGTCACCTTGCTATCAGTTACCATAGCAGTCCCGATCGCATGGCTCACCACACGAACAAATCTCCCCTACAAAAAGCTATGGTCGATACTAACTTTTTTGCCATTGGTAATACCAAGTTATGTTGGGGCTTATATACTGCTATCGTTTGTGGGAAACGGTGGCGTTCTATATGCAATACTGAATCCTACCTTAGGAGTAGAGCGAATCCCAACTTTGTACGGATATTACGGAAGCCTTATAACTTTATCTTTCCTTAATTATCCCTACATAATCCTAACAATCAGATCTAACATTTCAAACATGGATGTCTCTGGAGAGGAAACTGCAAAATTAATGGGATTGAATCAATTTCAAACTTTCATGAAAGTAACGATCCCTTCAATTAAGCCCGCCATATTCTCGGGAGCCCTTCTTGTCACGCTTTACGCCTTAAGTGATTTTGGGGCAGTCTCCCTGCTACGTTACAAAACTTTCACATGGTCCATATTCAACCAATATGAAGCCGGATTCGACAGAAATACAGCCGCTCTACTTTCACTGGCATTATTCCTTGTGGCAACCTTATTCATGGCTTTTGAAATCTTTGTCAGGGGAAATAAAAAATACTACAAAAATTCTATCAACCCTTCCAGAAAACTACCCATTATCCATATTGGTAGATGGCGGTGGCCAGCCGCAGCCATCTGTGCTTTAGTTTCTCTTATATCTGTCGTAATCCCATTAGCTGTTCTTTCTTATTGGATAGTAAGAGGCCTATATTTTGGTGAAGATGCTTCTATCTTGACTGCTGAATCCAATCACATATTGGCATTCAACTCTATTACCCTTTCTGTGTTCACGGCCGCGGTTGTTGTTGGGTTATCGCTTCCAGTTGGATATCTCTCGGTAAGACGTCCCAGCATATTGACTAATTTCATAGAAAAGATGTGCTTTACCGGTTACGCCCTGCCCAGTGTGGCAGTTTCATTGTCACTTGTTTTCTTTGGAGCAAAAATAGGGTCCCCTCTCTATCAATCGACGTTACTGCTAGTGATTGCTTGCACCGTTTTATATATGCCTACCGGCTTAGGAGCTATAAGATCTTCAATGACTCAAATAAGTCCAAGATACGAAGAATCATCCATGACATTAGGTAAAAATAAAATCAACTCGGTAGTCTTAACCAACTTGCCACTTATGAAATCAGGGATAATTATGGCAGCAGCCACTGTTTTCTTGATAACCATGAAAGAACTCCCAGCTGTACTTTTGTTAGCCCCTCTAGATTTCCATACTCTGACAACGGCGATTTGGTCATTCAGCTCCGAAGCTTTTTTTGCCAGAGCCGCTATTCCTTCACTTTTATTGATTTTCTTATCGTCCATGCCTCTCACGATGATAGTTTTAAAACACAATGTTTTTAATAGCCCAGGGAGTGAATAAATACTTGCTTAATTCTCTTTTACAATGTTCTGATCTGAATATTAAATTTGGGCAAAATCAAGTGATAAAAAACTTGAGCATGGATTTACATGCTGGAGAAATTCTTTCAATCCTAGGTCCAAGTGGGTGTGGCAAAACTACTCTACTTAGGATAATTGCCGGGTTGGAAAACCCATCTCAAGGAACGATTTATCTCAATAGCGAGGAAATTTTCGGCCTAAATACCAATCTAGAACCTTCCAAACGAAACATAGGAATGATTTTTCAGGACTATGCTTTATTTCCTCATCTTTCTGTCGAGAAGAACATTCTCTTCGGTATATCTCATCTTGACAGCAAAATACAGGCCGAAAATTTAGAGAGAGTTCAAAGACTGACCCGTCTTGAAGGATTATTGAAAAGATATCCACATGAACTATCTGGCGGTCAGCAGCAGCGAGTTGCGATCGCCAGAACTTTAGCAACAAGGCCGAGTGTACTTTTGATGGATGAACCATTTTCCAATCTAGACGCTTCCTTGCGCCTAACAGTCAGAATGGAAATGGAAGAGATACTAAGGGAAAGTAATACTGCAACCATATTTGTAACCCACGACAGGGAAGAAGCTTTTTCAATAGCAGATCGAGTCGCCGTCATGGCAGCTGGATCGATAAAACAAATCGGGCCACCGGACCAAATATATTTTTGGCCCAACAGTAAAGAAACCGCCCTAATGAGTGGTAGTTGTAACTTTGTTAACGGTGTAATTTCGGGAGATTCCGTTAAAACCAGCATAGGGCTCCTGCCTTTGAGAATACCAGTGGAATTTTCTGAAAATGAACAAGTTCAAGTCGCAATAAGGCACACAGATCTTTCAATGGAGCCGACACCATCAGGTGAAAATACTGTTATCAGAAAGGATTTCAGAGGAGACGAAACAATATTCTGGGTAGAAACTCCTGAGAAAGAGCTAATACAATGCAAACACAAAATTTACACGACATTGTTCCCTGGTTTAAAGGTGCGACTTGCACCAGTTCAGTACACAAAATTCAATGTGTTTTCTGCTGAAGACACATAACATACCCTATTCAAACAGAAAGCTTTATATGCATAATCATTCCGTTATAAAATGACTCTATATTCAATTAGAGGTGGATCTACACAAGACCATGACAGACAAATATGAAACCGTTATTGGGTTAGAAGTCCATTCTCAATTATTAACAACGAGTAAGATGTTCTGCCCCTGTGGTTCAGACTACCAAGACTCAGAGCCAAATACCCGAGTCTGCCCTGTCTGTATGGGTATGCCGGGAGTCTTGCCGGTTGTAAACAAAAAAGCAGTTGATTTGGTCATAAAGACTGGCCTAGCTCTAAATTGTTACATATCCCCGGAAACTAAATTCGACAGAAAAAATTACCCCTACCCAGATCTAATGAAAGGTTATCAAATTTCTCAGTTCGATACCCCTATAGCCTTGAATGGAAATCTTGCTATTCAAGTTGGCGATGCTAATGAAAAGCATGTTGGCATAACCAGAGTTCATCTGGAAGAAGATGTAGCGAAGTTAATCCATAGGAAAGAACTATATGGAGAACCATACAGCCTTCTTGACATTAATAGGGCTGGGGTACCGCTAATGGAAATAGTAAGCGAACCCGATATGAGAAGCCCCGAAGAGGCAAACGAATATCTGATCAATCTTCATTCAATAATTAGATACGTGGAAACCAGCACTGCAAATATGGAAGAAGGAAGTTTTAGGTGCGACGCCAACATCAGCATACGGCCTCTTGGTTCAAAAGAACTTGGGGCCAAGGTGGAAATAAAAAACGTTAACAGTTTCAGATCTGTATTCCGGGCACTAAAACATGAAGAGACTCGACAACGAAAACTACTAGATGCAGGACAAAATATTGAGCAGGAAACTCGCGGATGGTCAGATGAACGTGGTACAACCATAAGCCAGCGTACCAAAGAATACGCTGCTGATTACAGATATTTTCCCGAACCGGACTTGCCACCAATTTTGATTTCCCGTGATTGGGTAAGTAAAATCCGATCTCAAATTCCTGAGCTACCCTCAACAAAGAAAGATCGCTATATTGAAATTTTGGGCCTATCTGAATACGACGCTTCAGTTATGATTACCGACAAAGAAGCAACAGTACTATTTGAAAGTTGTCTACCTTTTCTATCTAAATCCATGAATTTGAAAGATGCCGCAAAAGCTGTGGCAAATTGGATAAATGTAGATTTGAACCGAATGAAAAACGAGCATAAATCCACTTGGGATGAAATAAGAATTGAACCAACAGGACTAGCCAAATTGGTCCTACTTGTAGCCGATGGAAAGATAAATAATTCAATGGCTAAAACTGTATTCGACGAAATGTTTATGAATGGCGGCGACCCAAACAAAATTTCAGAAAACAAAGGTTTGTCCCAAATAAACGATACGGAGTCCATACAAAATGCGGTGTCAGAAACTCTCCATGAAAACCCCTCCGCAGTAGATGATTATTTAGATGGTAAGAATTCTGCCGTAAGATTCCTCGTTGGCCAAGTTATGAAGAAAACCAAAGGTAAGGCTAATCCGCAAGTAACTTCCGAAATGATAACTGCTGAACTTGATATAAAAAGAGAATCATAGGTAAAAAGAGTAACCTCAGTTTTCAAATGCCACCAAATAGAAATTCTAAATCCAATAACCTGAAGGTAGTCGCAATAGGTGGTGGAACAGGACTATCAGTGCTGTTGAGAGGTCTTAAGGAACATACTCAACAGATAACAGCAGTAATTGGTGTCGCAGACGATGGAGGAAGTTCAGGAAGGCTTCGACGGGAAATGGGCATTATCCCTCCAGGTGATTTTAGAAACTGCATAGTAGCCCTATCTGATGAAGACTCAATACTAAAAGAATTATTTCAATACAGATTCCCTGAAGGATCTGAACTACAAGGGCATAGTTTTGGGAATCTTTTCATAGCAGCGATGACGGATGTAACTGCTAGTTTTGAAGATGCCTTGGCTGAGTCAAGTAGAATTTTGTCCGTGAGAGGTCGCGTAGTTCCAGCAACAACAGAAAACATAAACTTATCTGTGCGTTTAAAGAATGGGCAGTTGATAACTGGAGAGTCTAAGGTCAAAGACAGCCTATCTGAAATAGAAGAATTAATCATTGACCCCCCTAACGCTGAAGCTTCCCCGGCTGCTATCGATGCGATAAGCAATGCCGATTTATTAGTGATTGGACCCGGCAGTCTGTATACAAGCATACTTCCAAACCTAATGGTACCTGGTATTGTGGAGGCTATTACTAAGTCAAAAGCCGTCAAATATTACATTTGTAATGTAGCCACTGAACTTGGTGAAACCCAAAATTTTACAGCGGGCAAACACATCGAAGTCCTTGAATACTACCTAGGATCGGGCGTTCTTGACGCAATAATAGCAAACGACAACATAGGAGATATTGGAGATCAATTCCTAGGTGAGGCGGTGAAGCTAGGAATTGATCTAACAAAGCATGTGGTAGTAACCACAGATTTGCTAGACGAGATTCATAAAGTCAGACATGACTCTCATAAATTAGCCAATTTCATAATAAAAACCTACAGGGGTTGATACCTCAAAGGTATACTTAGAGGTATAATTACCTAATGGATACCACAATAAATATAGTAATGATATTCATATCGTTACTTTTGATCGCCGTCATACTGATGCAAGTTAGAGGTCAGGGCACCGCCCTGTTTGGTGCAGCCGAATCTTCTTTTAGAACAAGAAGAGGTATCGAATTGGCTTTGTTCAGATTTACAATAGCTTTAGTCGTGGTTTTTATAGTGGTCTCAATTATCAGTGCTAGTAGCTGGTTCGACTAGAATCGTGGTCCGAGCATCCTAATCAAGCTTCCAACGTGACCCAGTAGACGTATCTTCTATTAATACTCCTAACTCAACCAACCTATCTCTTATTTGATCGGACATCTCGAATTGTTTTTCTTTTCTAAGTCCTTCACGAACTTCCAATAATAGATCCAAATACGGTGCAATATCCCCATCTGCTTTCGAATTATTAGTTTGCAGAGTTATGCCCAAAATTTTTGCCAATTCTGAAAGAAGATCCTGCGCGGAAGCCACGTTAAGACCATTTGAGGATTCCCTATTGATATCCCTAGCCAAATCAAAAATAACTGAAAACGCTATGGGAGTGTTAAAGTCTTCATCCATCGCAGCTTCAAATTTTTCACGATACGAGTTTATCTTGAGAACATCTCCTCCACCTGAAGTAGCGACTAAAGCAGATTTAAGCCTTTCTATCGCCCTTTGCTGCCCTTCGACAGATTCATTACTGAAAACCAATGGGGTTCGATAATGTGAACTGAGAAAAAACATTCGAAGTGCATCAGAAGAAAATACCTGCAATGCTTCACCTATTGAGAAAACATTCCCCAATGATTTGCTCATTTTTTCTTCCCCGTATCCAAGGGTACCGTTATGCATCCAATATCTAGCAAAAGGTTCTATGCCTGTGAAAGACTCTGATTGCGCAATCTCATTTTCGTGGTGCGGGAATACTAAATCCTGTCCCCCACCATGAATATCAATCTTATTGTTGAGGTAAGTTAATGACATCGCTGTACATTCGATATGCCACCCCGGTCGTCCCTGACCCCAAGGACTATCCCAAGCCGGTTCTCCGGGTTTTTGACTCTTCCAAAGAGCAAAATCAGCAGGGTTTTCTTTGGTCTCTTCTATTTCCAACCTTGCACCGGCCAGCAACTCGTCCATATTCCTTCGGCTTAATTTCCCGTAATCCTCATCTTGTTTTACTCTAAAATAGACATCCCCAGAAATCTCGTAAGCGTATTCCTTTTCTATTAGGTCCGATATAACCTGTATTATCGAGTCAATTTCTTCCGTAGCCCTTGGATATTCGGATGCTTCAAGAACATTTAACTGTCCAAGCTCAGAGAGATAGGCTTGAATATTCCTTTCAGCTAATTCTGAAACCTTAATCCCTTCATCAGTCGCAGCTATGATCATCTTGTCATCTATATCAGTAAAATTTTGAATGAAATTAACTTTGTATCCCTTGTATTCAAGATACCTACGGATTACATCGAAAACGATGGCACACATCGCGTGACCTAAATGGGAAGGGGCATACGGTGTGATACCGCATACGTACATATTAACGGTGTTGTCTTCTACAACTAATTCTTCTACTGACCTACTCAGTGTGTTATATAGTCTCATCCTGATCTCTGAATCATTACTACAGCATGGCAAGAAATACCTTCTCCCCTACCGATATAGCCAAGCCCATCAGTGGTGGTAGCCTTAATGCTGACGTCTTCTTGAGTTAAATTTATAGCACGAGCTATCTTTAATTTCATTTGTGGTATAAATTCTGCTAGGCGCGGTTTTTCGGCGACAATTGTAGCATCCACAAAGACCAGCTTCCATCCTTTTTTCTCTATCCTGCCAAAAGCTGTTTCTAGTAATATTTCACTACTAATTCCTTTATAGGCAGGGTCATCGGAAGGGAAATGAACCCCCATGTCTCCGATATTCGCGGCGCCCAGAAATCCATCAATTACCGCATGCAACAAAACATCCCCATCACTATGGCCTGACAGGCTATACTCAAATGGGATTTGAATCCCTCCCAATATAATGGGACCACCTTTTTTAAGTCGATGTATATCTATGCCAATTCCAGTTCTAAATGAAGTCATTAATTCTTTCGTCTATTCAAAATAATTTCCGCAATTTCAATATCGAGAGGATTCGTCATTTTAATATTTTCGGGATCACCATCAAATGTAGATACACTGCCACCATCAATCTCTATGATTGAGGCATCATCTGTCACATCAGACGTAAGCTTAAGATGCAATTCGGCGATAATTTTGTACCTGAAAACCTGAGGTGTCTGTGAAGCAAAAAGAGTGGTTCTATCCATTGTCGACATAACAGTCGAGCCGTTCAGCAGCTTAACTGTGTCCGTGATGGGCACGACGGGAATAGCTGCCTCAGCAGTTTTCGATGCAACAACGGCGCGTTTAATCAAAGCCGTTGAGACGCAGGGTCTTGCTCCATCATGAATCATCACATAATCAGACGATTTAATTTGATCCAAACCAATTTTTACAGAATTTTGCCTCTTCTCCCCACCTAGTACAACATGAACTGACACATATTCAGGACCGGACATAAGATGTTTCAATTGACTGATATTATCAGTACTTGCTAACACTATTATCGTTTGAAATACCCCCACCTCGAGAAAAGTGTTCACTGAATGTAATATTGCAGGCAGCCCAGAAATTTCAGTCAGTATTTTATCAATCCTGCCCATCCTGTCTCCGGACCCGGCACCCAGTATTATTGCTGAAAAAACATTCATATAAAACCCGATTTATTTGCATTTATCTATTTAAATACACCCGCAAATCACCACCCATTTTATACTTTCCCCATCTTAGCGAACATATCTCAAACGGATGTACAATGTATGACAATAAGATCACCTTAACAAATAAACGAGATCGGTCACAGGGAAATGAAATGGGATCCAATTATTGGATGTTTGTAGACAATAGTGAAAACTCTGTTATTACTCGCACAAAAGGGTACAAAATATTTGGAATGAGTGCCAAATACAAAAGGCGTGCCCAAAGGATGCATGCAAAAGACCGGGTCATATTTTTCGACAGAAGCAGAAAATGCTGGACAGCCTCCGCAACAGTAACTTCTGACTATTTTGAAGATGAATCCCCTATATGGATGCCATCAGATCAACCTAAGGAGTATAAATTTAGAATAGAGCTCAAGCCTGATTATGTATTAGAAGAAGCACAGTTTATTGATGGACTTCAGTTGGGCCCAAGCCTTGAGTACGTTAAGAGATGGGCCCCAGAAGATTGGCCACTTGCTTTTTGGGACCGCATACACCTTATTCCTAGCAGAGACTTCAAACTAATTGAAGATGAAATGAAAAGAGCCAAAAAGAAAAAGAACTGATTATAAAAAAGCATGTGAGAATCTATTCCTTTCCCTCACTGTGTCCATTCTCTTTCTGCTCTGTTTAGACCTCCTCTATCAAACTCATAAGATCACTATCTAAATCTGGCTTATCGGCAGATAAACAATATTGACCTAAATTATCAATATCACTGATATTAGGAAGTGCTGAGGCTACATTTTTATTAGTTATGGCAAATCTCAATGCTATATCTGAAACACTTTCTTCACAATCCTCAAACAAAAAGTCATACTTTGGCCGCATTTCCAAAATCTTGCTGAATACCGGATGGTTATTTTGATTACTAGAATTTGAGTCTTCAAATATTTTAGGATCATAAGATTCTTCCAAAAGGCCAAAGGAATGGACTCTTCTAGCTATCACCGAGATGTCCCCCTCCATTTGAGAAAAAATATCAACTAGATCTTGTTCTAACAAACTAAAAGGAGTGTGAAATAAATCTAGCCCTCTTTCGAAAGCTAATAGAGTGACTATTTCTGCTGCTTCTTGTCGATCATCTGTCGCGATACCAAAATTCAGAATCTTACCGGCGTCTACAAGTTTTTCAAGAGCCTCATATAAATCATCATTTTCGACTTCGGCATACGAGGGATAATGAACAAAATACATATCAAGATAGTCAGTTCCAATACGGCGCAAAGATTGCTCGCAGGCATAAGCAACATATGAGGGATCAAAATTTTTGCCATCCCACTCTACATCCAGCTTGGGAGAATAAAAATCGTGTCCAAATTTGGTAGATATAACGATTTCATGCCTCACCGGGGAGAGTGATTCTCTCAATAACTCTTCCCCGTAACCTTTACCATACGAATCAGCTGTATCGAAAAAATTTATACCTTGCTCGAAAGCTTGCTGCAGTAAATATATGGAAAAATCAGTATCTTTTGTACCCCAACCACTGGTAGCTAGAGTCCACAGAGGAAATCCAATGACAGAAAGGTCAATGTTATTAACTGAAAAATCAGAGTATCTCATCCGTAAAATAAATACCTTTTCAGATTGAAGTAGGAATGTTCTTATTTAATGATATCTGATAATGAATATCGACTTTATACTTTAAACACATCAATATGCAGATATAATATTCAGTAATTTGCACCACCCAGGATACTAAGAATGCAGCATCATCATGAAAAAGTAAGACTCACAGAACTAGCATCATGTGCAGGTTGAGCCTCTAAGCTAAGTCCAGATGACCTGATGCAGGTTCTGCAGCAGCTGCCAGAAATGACTCATCCAAACCTATTGGTGGGAACAAAAACTAGTGATGATGCGGCCGTTTATAAATTAAGTGATGACTTAGCAGTAGTTTTAACCGTTGATTTTTTTCCTCCTATCGTTGATGACCCATTTATCTTCGGACAGATAGCAGCAGCTAACTCATTAAGTGACGTGTATGCCATGGGAGCTAAACCTATAGTCGCTTTAAATATAGTTGGGTTTCCTTCAGATTTAGACATGTCTGTCTTGGCTGAAATCTTAAAAGGTGGAGCTTCAAAAGCCCTGGAAGCAGGAATCGTTATCGCTGGCGGACATAGTGTTGTGGATGCCGAGCCTAAATACGGTCTTTCCGTGACTGGAATAGTTAATCCAGGAGATCAAACAGCAAACAGTAATTCAAAACCTGGCGACTTATTACTATTAACAAAACCGATAGGAACCGGTGTGATAACTACTGCCGGGAAGCAGGAAAAAGTAGATGCCAACGTACTAGATAACGCTATCGAAATTATGGCAACACTTAACAAATCTGCCTCCGAGGCTATGATTTCAGTCGGAGTGAATGCTTGCTCTGACGTCACGGGATTTGGTCTGTTAGGACACCTAAGAGAGATGATGGAAGGTAGTGGCACAGGTGCTCACGTCTACAAATCAAAGGTGCCAGTAATCGAAGGCACTGATGACCTTTTGAAGCAAGGAATTGCTCCGGGAGGAACGATGCGAAATTTGCAATCTCTGAATACCACAGTGTTGTGGGATGAAGACATCACAGAAAACGACAAAATCCTCCTGTCTGATGCCCAAACCTCAGGAGGCCTGCTGATCTCAGTGAATCCAAATAAGGCAGATAAATTACAAAACCTACTATCTGAGACAGGGACGTTGAGTAATCAAATTATAGGGGAAGTTTACAGTCTTTCAGAAAACGACCCAACCATACATGTAACTGGATAACTAAACTAAAAGTTTGCCGGAGTTGTAAAATTGACGACCGTCCCTGACATGTTGAGTGATTCAATAAAAAAAGCCTTTGAATTGGCTCAGAAGGACAATCTCATAGCTGACGCCGAAATTGGTGATGCCGCTGTTGAACGACCTCAAAATCCGGAACACGGAGATTATGCTTCAAGCCTTCCTTTGAAACTCGCTAAGCCATTGAAAAAGAATCCTATGGAAATAGCGAATATACTGGCTGGATACCTAAAAAAAGATGAAATATTAGACGATGTTGTAGTAGCTAACCCTGGATTTCTTAATTTTGTATTAAGCAGCAGGTGGATTCAAAACCAGGTGGATCAAATCCTCTCAAAGCCAGAAAATTATGGGGTCACAAATGCAGGGAATGGCAAAAAGTTTCAAATCGAATACATCAGCGCAAACCCAACTGGAAGACTACATGTAGCCCATGCAAGAGGTGCAGTTATAGGGAGCACCCTGTCAAATGTTCTGAAATCGGCCGGATTCGATGTCGATCAGGAATATTATCTAAACGATGCAGGAGCTCAGATAGATAAATTCCACAGATCTTTAATTGCAAGATATATGCAGTCACTCGGTAATAATATTGATATGCCGGAAGATTCATATCCCGGGGAAGATGTGATAGCTGTCGCCGAAAAAATAAAGGATTCGAGTAATAGGACGTACGACACATCTGATCCTGAAGACATATCAGAGCTAGGCAAGGTCGGTATAGATTTGATGATAGAGGGAATTAAGGAAGATATCGAATCTCTAAAAATTCACTTTGATAGTTGGTTCAGTGAAAAAAGTCTTTTTGAAAATGGGCAGTTTGAAAAATGTATGACCTTATTAAAAGAAATGGGATATGTATCAGATAAAGAGGGGGCCACCTGGCTTTTAAACACCAAATTAGGCGAAGAAAAAGACAACGTTCTCATAAGAAGTAACGGGACTCCCACTTATTTTTCTACGGACATCGCTTACCATTACAACAAGTTTATCCATAGAAAATTTGATACGGTGATTGATGTTTGGGGCGCTGACCATCAAGGTCAAGTACCCAGACTAAAGTCTGCAATGAAAATGCTCGGTAGTGATCCTGATAATCTAGAAATGATTCTAGTCCAGATGGTCAGATTCAAAAAAGGCGAGACCACTGAAAAACTGTCAAAACGTGAAGGTAACGTCGTTCCATTAATTGACCTAGTCAACGAAATCGGTCCAGATGCATGTAGATTCATATTCTTATCCCGGTCCCATGAAAGCCAATTAGATTTCGACCTGGACTTAGCTAAGAAACAATCTTCTGAAAACCCTGTTTACTACATTCAATACGCGCATGCCCGAATATGCAGCATACTGGGCCTAGCTGCCGAAAAGAAGATAGATTATTCCAACGGTTTAGTTACCCTGTTGGCCCACGAATCAGAAAGGCAACTTATTAATAAAATATTAGAGTTACCGTCCGTAATCAATACAATTGCGGGCACTTATGAAGTCCATCACCTGCCACATTACTCACTAGAATTGGCAACATCTTTTCATAATTTTTATCAAAACTGTAGAGTGATTTCAGAAAATGAAGCCGACCTAGAATTAAACAAAGCCAGATTAAAACTATGCGAAGCGGCCAAATTATCACTTGCACACTGTCTAGACCTTATGGGAATGAGCAAGCCTGAGAAAATGTAAATTCTCTAATTCAATAAGGGGACCAAATGAAAATAACTGACATAACCACAACTCATCTTCACAGCCCTGAGGGAAAACCAATACAGGATGCCACTATACCAGCACCAAAGGAAGGGTCTGGGGGAAGAGGACAAATCTTCGTCCATATTAAAACTGATGAAGATATAGAGGGCCTTGGGATGACTTACGCCTCTCCAGGGGTAATTGATGTCATAGAGAATGCCCTCAAGCAGGAACTAATAGGAAAAGATCCTCTGAACATTGAACAAATATGGAACGATATGTATTGGAAAGTGAGGGGATACGGCCGAAAAGGCATAGCATTCTGTGCCATTTCTGCCATCGATATAGGACTCTGGGACCTGAAGGGAAAATATGTAAATCTACCCCTTTATAAATTACTTGGAGCTTATACAGATTCGGTACCCGTGTATGGAAGTGGAGGTTGGACTAATTTCTCTGAAAAAGAACTTATTGAAGAAATGACGGGATATGTGGCTGACGGGATACCAAGGGTCAAAATGAAGGTAGGCAAGGATTTTGGATTATCAGAAAGAGAAGATATTGAAAGGGTAGCTGCAGTAAGAAAAGCCGTGGGCAATGATGTGAGTATTTACATTGATGCAAACAATGGCTATTACCGAAAACAGGCTATCTACATGGCAAAGGAATTTGAACAGTTCCAGATAGGATGGTTTGAGGAGCCGCTAATACCCGACGATATCGACGGAATGGCAGATATATCCAAAGCAACTAGTATCCCGATAGCTACAGGAGAACACGAATACACTAAATACGGATTCAGGGACCTCATAGGGCGCGGTGGGGCTGACATTGTCCAGCCGGACATAGGAAGAGTTGGAGGTGTTACCGAATGGATAAAAGTAGCTCATTTGGCACATTCTTTTAACTTACCAGTAGCACCACACGCACTTCAGTTAGCTCATTTACACGTAGCTTGCGCGACACCTAATTTGAAGGTCGTTGAATACATGAACGTATCCTTGGATGGGGACGAGCTCTGGTATATAGACTTCCCAAAACAGAAGGACGGATACTGGTCTCCGTATCCCGATAAACCAGGTCTAGGACTTGAGTTAGATCACTATTCGGTCGTTAAGTATCAAATATAAAACCCAGATTCGACTGGATAACTCAATGACGCAGGCAGTAGCCCCGCGAAGTCGTTAAACCACCCAATGGGTCGATTTCGCATACTAAATCTATGTGAATTTATCCGATTTTTATAAGCTATTCACACAGGAACAAAAGTTCCGCATTGATATCAGCACTCGCATTGATATATGAGGTATACGATGCTATTTTTATCTAATAACTAGATTTAGTATGGAGCATGAATACATGAGCGAATGGAATTACACAAAATGTTCAAAACCTTTTGAAAGTGTTGATGAAGCTTTGGAATTTATGATTACTAACTCTTTTGATGGCCAGGTGCTTCAAAGAAGCGAAGGTTATTCTGCGGTATGCCCTACTTATCCAAAAGGTTTCTATACTGATGCAACACCAGTAGCAGAATATTCTCCTGAAATCGGGGTAATTACAGATGCCAGTCTGTTTGGAACAATACTGACAGCAGAGAAAACTGGAAAAGAAGAATCAGGCTGCTGCCCAGTACCAACTGGAGTCACGAACAGCGAGTCCAAGTGCTGTTAGGTTAAAGACCCTCCGACCTCTCCTTGTTTACGTGGTCCCCAATAATCTGCTGATGAATTATTGATGAATTCAGAGACCGAATCATTAAACATTTGGGGTTCTTCAAGATTTATTGCGTGACCTGATCTAGGAAACACTATTAGACCAGACCTTGGTATGGATTCCTTTATAAATATTGACGGCTTAATACAGGGATCATCCTCATCTCCTGTCATTACGAGGACCGGAATTTTTATGTTCGCTAGTTGAGTTTCTAGATCAAAAACCGGAGGCCTTTTGGCCATAACGCCGTAAAAAGTGTTAGCCGAACCAATGTTGGAATGTTCCATAAATTGATTACACAAAAGCTCATAACCTTTGGGGTCTTTTAACTGCAATTGAATTCTATGAGGGCCCTTGAGATAGTCTGACATAGCCGACATACCTTCTGACCTCATAGCTTCTGAGAATTTCAAAATGCGTTCCCGAAAGGAAAGTGGATCGTCTGAACCTGTCCCTGTCCCTGCGATAGTCAAAGTCAGAGCTTGGGCCGAATATTTAATCCCAAAATTCAGGGCAACGTTACCTCCCATAGATAGACCTACGATATGTGCTTTTCCAATTTTCAAAAAGTCCATAAGGCCTTTGAGATCGTTAACTGCCATATCTTGGCTGTAGTCCTCAGGATCTTCGGGTACTGAGGTCGGTGGATACCCTCTGGAACAATAAGTTATTACTTGGAAATTCCTGGAAAAGTAATTTACCTGTAAATCCCATGACCGAATATCACCTGCAAATTCATGGCAAAATATCACTGTCTCGCCTTTGCCATGAACTTCGTAATAAATATCTATACCGTTGACAGGCGCATATGGCATAACGTTCTCCTTACTCAACTTAATTGGGCATTATTGAGTTATAACACATGATTTAGAAATAGGCGTGTTTAGCTCATCACTACAGTAAGTTTGCTTAAGCAATTATAATGGCTGTGATTATGCTCCCGAGGACTTGAAATTTGAAAGTACGAATAATGTATTGGAAAGAAATCCCAGTACAGGTTCAGGCCACCGACGATTCTAAAACCCAGTCACTCCAGCTAGAATCACGATTCCAAGAAGCCGTAGATGCTGTTTCCATGATGGAAGGAAGTTATGGCTCTGGTGAATATCTAGATGCCTGGGAATGGGGTGAATACTTTGAAATACAAGGGGAATTAAGTGAAGTTCTAAAATCAGTCGCAGGTCACTACAACAAAGGAATGCCACAAGATTTCGTAGCCAAATTGAGGGATTTACACAACGACGGCAGCCGAAACACCACCCCAGGATCCATAGATGGGTGGATTAAACCAGCTTAAAAGGTTAGCAGCAAAATGAGTTCAAATTCTCTAAGCATTATCGACCGTATTTCAAATGGAGAGGTGCTTATTTCTGATGGAGGCACAGGAACCTTTCTACAGCAAAATGGCCTCGAGCCTGGCGGATGCCCGGAAGAATTTAATATCAGTCATCCCGAAATCGTTCGAAAAATGGCAAGATCCTACTTTGAAGCCGGTTCAGATATCGTGCTCACCAATTCCTTTGGAGGCACAAAGTTTCGACAGAATCATTATGGATTTGCAGACAAAGTAGACGAGCTCAATAGGCTGGCCGCGGAACACGCAAAAAGCCAAGCTTCACCTGGAACATTCGTATGCGGTTCTGTAGGTCCAAGTGGCGAGTTCTTGGAACCACTTGGAGCGGTGTCAGAAGAAGAAATGTACAAAGCCTTTTACAGCCAAGTAATATCTCTTGAAAAAGGTGGCGTCGACGGAGTCGTAATTGAAACAATGACCGCTCTTGATGAGGCATCCATAGCAATTAGAGCGGCTAAGGAAAATACTAATCTAACTGTAATTTCCACTATGACATTTGATAAAGGCCCTAGGGGCTATTTTACAATGATGGGGGTAACCCCTGAACAAGCAGCTGTGGAGTTGGTAAAAGCCGGGGCAGATATTGTGGGTACTAACTGTGGCAACGGAATAGATAATATGATTGAGATAGCATCCAAGATGAGAGATGCTACTGATTCTCCATTATTGGTTCATTCAAACGCAGGAATACCTTCCCTAAAAGACGGAGAAATACTTTATCCAGAACCTCCAGCTTTTATGGCGGAAAGATTTATGAAATTGAAAGAAATCGGAATAAACATAATCGGTGGATGCTGTGGAACTGGACCAGAACACATTTCAGCTTTTTCGAAGTTAATGGAAGAAAATCAAGGAGTATAGATATGACCCTGATCTCCTACAACGGCCCAAGGCCGAAAGATGTGATAGCAAAATATGGACGCTGTCTGGAACTAATACCGACAGACAAAAGATTTAATGAAATCTCGGTCGGTTTGTATGTTAAAAATTCTGTTTTTACAGTCTGGTCTTTCAGTACAAAACCAGGTGTCGAAAAGCGAATTGAAGAAATTCGAGATTTATTAGTCTCACTAGGTGGAATGTCGCCAATATCTGGCACTTATAATCAAGCTAAATTCGACTGTGGATTAATCCATAACAGACCAGTGCGATTCCT
>CAYMZR010000022.1:0-25145 GCA_964394975.1 uncultured Dehalococcoidia bacterium
GAAGAAAAGTATTCAAGTTTTTGCCAAAATATTTTGAACCCTTGTCTTCTTGTTTCGATTGCGTAGTAAACAACGATAAAAACAACAGTTGCTACCAAGACTGCCAAAACTGATAAAAATACTATAGCGACCATGATGGTTAATATTCTTTACGAATAATTTGATTGTTTTGCTTCAGATTTTACTATCTAACGGGAGTGGTTTGTAGTGTATTTATTTATCATGTTAACCTTCGAATCTTGAAATTCAACAGGTGGATAGGAAATGCCGACTCGACTGACAAATATTAACCGAGCTAAACAGGAAGCTATTGAAGTTGCATGCGTTGGTATGGTGACTCCTGCCGAGGTTTATGTGGTTGAGAATATGCCAGATTGGAACACCGGAGCCAAGTGGGATTATAGGGCCGACTTCATATCAGACGATGCCGCTATAGTCGCCTGTTGCATTAAAAAGTGGGGTTTGGGCAGTGGGTTGGTGTGCAATAAATTGGGAGATGATGTGCCCGGAAACAATGTTTTCGACGAGTTAGAGTCGATGGGCGTTATGGGTCGATTTATAAAAGATAAAAACTTGAGGACACCTTATGAGATTGTTATATCAGATTCTAAAGGAGGCCGCACATATTTCTGGGATAGGAGAGAAGATCTACTAAAGACTCTGGAGGAAGCTGAAACGACAATTATAAAAAACGCTAAATGTGTTTACGCAGATTGGTACGATTATCCATATAATTTGCCGGCCATTAAGGAGGCAGTGGATCAAGGTTTGCCTATCCTAATTAATATAGAAGATCAATATTTGAACTCTCATTTAATCTCAGAACTGGTTGAATTAGCCACTTGGGTCCAGTGCACTCCAGATCAGACCAGTAATGCTCATGAAAAGGACGAAACCTGTGAGAAGTTGCTTGATCAAGGGGTGGAGGGAGTTCTTTTTACAGGATCTGAAGAGGGATGTTTATGGAAATCCAAATTAGACTCCTTTTCTGTACGGGCCCCATCAATTAATTTGATAGATGCCAACGGAGCAGGAGCAGTTTTATCCGCTGGGTTCCTATTTGGACATAGCCAAGGGTGGGATATGGAATCTTCAGTTCGATTCGCTGTGGCGGCGGCCTCTAAGCAGTGTGAGTTGGTTTCCCCATCGGCCCTTCCTTTAAAGGCACTGAGAGAAGTTGCGGAAGAACTTGCAGTTAGTAGGTGCTGATTTTGCTTTAGATCGAAATCTTATGTGCTGTTTTTGATCGTTGGAGGAATACCTGATTGGTAAATCTTGCGCAGCGAGATTACAAACCAGCTGATAAAAACGGAGGCTATAAATAGAATACCCCCTATTGTTAGCATGGTATCTGCCGGCAAAAGAACCCTCAACCCATTGAAAAGATCAATTTTTAGGAAATTTAAATCTGACATGGCTCCGTTCGCGAGATTCATCGATGCCATGATTCCTCCGATGTGAACCGAATATACAGCTCCAACACGTCCTCTAACGGAATCATCTGTCACTATTTGAATCATGGTATGAGTTAGAGTCATGTATCCAGCCTGGGATGCTCCCATTAAAGCTGCACTTCCAATTGCGAAATATATGTTTGGAGAAAAAGCTAGGAGGATCGGAGCAAGTCCACTTACTACTCCCAAATTTAGAAATAACTTGCCCTTGGTTGTTTCACTAGTTACTCCAGATAGCCATATTAAGCTGATAAGTGCCCCTCCCCCAATAGACATCATCATAAGGCTGAAGTCGCCCCCCCCTGTTGCATTGAATCTTTCTACTGACAGAACTGGTAGGACAGCTTCGAATGACATTGTGAAGCCACAGTGAAAAAATGCCATGAGCACAATCAATTTAAGGATAGGATGTTTGTAAACATATGGGATACCTTGGCTGAAATTGGAGAAAAATCCTTTGCTCTTATCCATTGAACCGGAGCTTGTTGTCTTTATTCGTAAAGCCTGAATAAGGCTAATCACATAGAAAATCGAACAAGTTAGGAAAGCCCATTCTATTCGTGTCCCTTCAAGTAGCGGGAGGATTGTTAAAGGCCCAAGTAACCTTGATCCATGCATAGTTGCCTGATTTAAAGCTATTGCATTTAGTAACTTTTCTTTAGGTACGAGGTTGGGCACCAATGCCTGTCCCACAGGCATCTGTGCAGATCTGGCAGCACCATTTACAAAGGCTAGCACCATAAGGTGCCACATTTGTAGGTGGCCAAAAGCAAGTAGGCCTGCGAGAAACAAAGTATGGGTCAAATTGAGGGCGTAAATAGAGGCCATAACCTTTCGCCGCTCGTATCTATCAGCTAAATATCCTGTAAACGGTGGAATCACAACTCTTGGAATCATCGCTAGGAAAGTAACAAGCCCGACATATAAAGAAGACCCTGACATTTCCCACACTATCCATCCACGAGCGACAATTAAAGCCCAGGCTGCGGCACTGGCACTCATATTTCCTGTCCACAGAATTCTATAGTCTCTGTATTGGAGGGCGGCTAAAAACCGGCTTTCAAGAATCTTTGTTAACAAAATGTTTTAGCGATGAAATCGATGTGTTGCATGAGCGATTATTATAGGGCCTAAGCTTTTAAATAGACACTGCTAGATCTGCAGATATTCTGACAAGTTTGAGACAGATAAACGCGTGTAAGATATTCTATTTCTGAAATATTTTTCAAAAGGTCGCTGGACACATATTAAAATATTTCATATCCTGTACGCCCTTCGTTGGCGTGTGTTGTTAGCGAAGTAGTAACGATAGGGGAGAGAAAACTTATGGCAAAGTACAAGGTTGTGACACAGAAACCAGCTGGTGTTACTTTTGATTTGGCGGATGGTCAATATTTGCTAGAGAAGGAATCACTTGATTCCATTAATGCAGAGATAGTAGAGATTGATGCTGCTACAGAAGATGAATTTATTGCTTCTGCCAAAGATGCAGATGCGGTCATTGCTAGAGGCCGACCAATAACAAAGAAAATTATTGATGCATTGGATAATTGCAAAGTTATTTCACTTGGGAGTGTTGGGGCAGATACGGTAGATGTAAATGCAGCAACAGCTAAGGGTATTCCAGTGACGAATGTACCGGATACTTTTATCGAAGAGGTAGCCGATCATACTTTAATGCTGCTACTTGCTTCATTCAGAAGACTGAATATTATGGATCAAATGGTGCGAGAAAACAGGTGGTCTGAGGGTCGCCCACTTCTTTCCGAATTCCCTCGATTATGGGGACAAACATTGGGTCTTATTTCCTTTGGCCACGTGGCTAAGGCAGTTTCAATCAGGGCAAAGGCTTTTGGTTTGAGACTGATTGCCTATGATCCCTACATAGAGGAATTATCAATGACAGAATATGGAGTACAGCCCATCAGTACTCTTGAAGAAATGTTGAGTATGTCGGACATTGTGTCTATGCATGCACCTTCTACAGCAGACGCTTTTCATTTGATGAGTGAGCCTCAATTTAAGGCTATGAAACCTTCAGCTTTATTCATCAACAACGGAAGAGGCCCCACGGTAGACGAAGAAGCTTTGATAAAGGCGCTTGAACAAAAATGGATAGCTGGGGCTGGGCTAGATGTGTTTGAACAGGAACCACCAGACCCTGAAAACCCATTACTCCATATGGAAAATGTCATATCGACCCCTCATGTGGCGTCTGCTTCTCAGCGAATGGCCCCTGAGACTAGGAGGCGGGTAGGTAAGGAGCTCTCCCTGGTTCTCACGGGACGATGGCCAAGAAGTTGTGTGAATCCCGCCGTGCTAGCGAACTCCGGACTCAGGAGATGGCAGCCGTATTCTATGGGCAGAGGTCCAGGTTCCGGCTGATATAAGTTAGGATATTGCAAAACGAAAAAGGGTGGCTATGTCACCCTTTTTTATTGTCTTTGTGGATAGGTACGGTGGCCGTAACAGTTAGTAATATTGCTACAATGGCGACTACCGCAAGAGTGTAGAATGCAGAGTTGTAACTCCCTGTGATATCAAAAATTATCCCTGAAAACAAAGCACCAACTGCCTGACTGAATGATACAAACGGTTCTGTGAATCCTCTTATAGTCCCCAGTGAGCCGCGACCAAAATAATCTGCCATAGCGACTGACGGTACGACCAACATGCCTCCAAGGGCAGTACCAAATAATGAAGCATATACCCACGCTTCTGTGATGCTGTTAGCGGTACTGAATAAAATAGCACACAAGCTCATTAATGCGGCTACCATCGCGTAGCAGTACCTTGCCTTTACCCTTTCTATTGCCCAACCCCAACCTAGACCACCAAGCCCAGTAAATATGGCGTTAAGGCTGACCGCGACAGCAGCTTGATTCGAAGTTAAACCAGCATCCTGAAAAAAAGCCGCCATATGTGTGTTGGTTCCAGAATGGATTACGAAGAGCAAACCTCCAGCCAACGCCAGCTGCCATAAAGCAGGAGTTTTCAAAGCTTCCTTTAATGTCCAATTGACTTCTTCCATCAAAGTAGCAGGGTTAAGAGTTTCATTTTCAAGCAGAGACTCTTTTTCTCCATCTGGTAACAATCCCACAGATTCTGGTGTTTCGGCCAGAAATAGAAACACTGGAAGCAGAGCTATGACCCATACTCCGATACCAAGGAGATGCCAAGCCACTTGCCAGCCGTATATTCCTATCAAAACGGAAGCCATTAGTGGGAAGCCAGTCATGCCTATCGAATGACAAAATGTAAGTATCCCGTTTGCTCGACCACGTTTCTTAATAAACCATCTGGAAACCACTACGGATGATCCAATTTGAACAGGACTACTGAAAATGATTCTACCGATTCCATATGTAATGTAAAAAGCTATAGGTACTGTAGCCCACCCAGTTAGGAATGTAGATATCCCTAATATAACGATGCTAGTTGTGAGTACCGTTCTGGCTCCATATTTGTCGATCAGCCAGCCAATAGCTGGGGATATGAATGTAGAGGCTAGGCCCCCTATACTGACCGCTCCAGCTAATACAGTACGGCTCCAACCCAAATCTTCTGCCATTGGATACATGAATACTGCAAGAGTTAGACTGGCGGCGGCGTTTCTGACTATTTGAGTCGACCCAGAGGTTCCTAAAATAAGCCAACCGTAGAAGAAAGGCGTGCGTTTTGAGAGAAAATTTGCTAGGTTCAAAGAAGATCCTATGGGATTGAAAATACGATATTCCGCAGGGATGCTACCACGTAGAAGTTAGGGCTTCAAACATTCTAAATGTTGTATTGTTAATTTTGCCTCTACAATGCTAGAATTTTTCTTTATTAGAGCAATGTCAATGAAGTTGAATTTTTAGGTAATCAAATTTAAATTCACTTTGGATAATAATACGGGGAGTCTTATTAGCTGTGCCTGAGATAAAAGTTGCGATAATCGGAGTAGGTAACTGTGCTTCTTCCTTGATACAAGGGGTGGCCAAGTATGCTGATGTAGGCCCTAGTGACACTGTTCCTGGTCTGATGCACCCTGTTTTGGGGGAATACGGCATCGGAGATATAAAAGTGGTTGCTGCCTTTGATGTTGATGCTGATAAAGTCGGTAAAGATCTATCAGAAGCTATCTTTGCGGGGCCAAATAATACAGTTAAATTTCAGGACGTAGAGGAGACTGGAGTAATAGTTCAGAGAGGAATGACGCACGATGGGATAGGCCGTTATACCTCTGAGGTGATAACCAAAGCGGAAGGTGGCACTGACGATGTTGCTGCGATTTTAAAGGAACGTGAGGTTGATGTGGTTATTAATTACCTGCCAGTTGGTTCTGAGGAGGCCACAAAATGGTATGTCGAGCAGGTATTGCAGGCCGGGTGCGGTTTTATAAATTGCATACCTGTTTTCATTGCCAGTGGAGAAAACGATTATTGGCAAAATAGATTCCGGGAAGCTGGGGCACCAATAATTGGGGACGATATTAAATCTCAGGTTGGTGCGACTATCACACACCGAGTATTGACAAGGCTTTTTATGGATCGGGGAGTAGAGCTTCAGAGGACATATCAATTGAATTTTGGTGGTAATACTGATTTCATGAATATGCTGGACCGAGACCGGCTCGATTCCAAAAAGATATCTAAAACCCAATCAGTTACTTCCCAGGTTGATGAATTCATCCCAGATAGAGACGTTCATGTAGGGCCGAGTGATTACGTGCCCTGGCTCACAGATCGTAAGTGGTGCTATATCAGGATGGAAGGGAAAACCTTTGGAGACGTACCCCTGAATATGGAACTAAAATTAGAAGTTTGGGACAGTCCAAATTCGGCCGGTGTCGTTATAGACGCTGTAAGATGTGCCAAAATAGCGAAAGATAGAGGAATTAGCGGCCCTATTACTGCCCCGTCATCGTATTTCATGAAATCTCCGCTTATTCAATACACTGATGATGAGGCTAGGCAGCTAGTTGAAGATTTTATAGCTGGAGAAGAATCAGCTCAAGGTTGAAATAACGGGCTGGTGATAAATTAGCAAAAGAGGTGATATGAAAAGACCTCTGAAGGTTGCCTTAGTTTCTCCCTATGATGTTGCTTTTCCTGGTGGTGTGAGTGCTCATATTCAGAATTTGAGTACCAATCTAGAAAAGAAAGGGGTTGTTACCAGCATTATTGCTCCCGCCTCTGCTGGATATGATAATTCGATTCCAAACCTGATCCAGATGGGTTCCTCAATTGCAGTACCAACTGGAGGTTCAGTAGCAAGGATATCTTTTTCTGTTTGGCTTGCAAAACACATTAGGAACCTAATAAAAGAGGAAACATATGATGTTGTGCATGTGCATGAGCCATTTGCCGGAGCCTTAACTCTTAGCGTTTTGTCTAAAAGTCTGGATAATGGTCCGATTAAGATCGGAACATTTCATTCATTTGAAGGTTCTAAATTCTATAAAATAATTCCTGATTGGTTATTACAAAAATATTTTTGTAGATTAGACGGAAAAATCGCAGTTTCAGAACCTGCAAAATCCTATGTCCAAAAATATTTGCCGTCCGAATATGAGGTGATTCCCAACGGTATAGATACCAATGAAATCCATTCAGTCAGGCCGTATGACCAATTTTTAGATGGTAAGGTAAATATCTTGTTCCTTGGCAGACTCGAAAAAAGGAAGGGTTTGAGACACCTGTTATCTTCTTTTTGTGACCTGAAATGGAAATTTCCAAATATTAGACTCATCGTCGTTGGGACAGGTGAAATGGATTCAGAATCGCAGAGAATTTTGGGAGAGAGGAATCCAGATGATGTACTTCTTGTGGGCTCAGCAACCCATGAACAAAAGCTGAGATATTTAAAAACATCCGACATTTTTTGTTCGCCGGCGACGGGCCATGAAAGCTTTGGGATTGTACTCCTTGAGGCCATGTCTGCGGGATTACCTATTGTGGCCTCTCGAATAGAAGGTTATGAATCTCTTCTTGGTGAAGAGGAAGCTTTTTTGTTTAACCCTGAGGATTCTACTGACCTTTCGGAAAAATTATCTATCTTAATTGGGGATAAAGACATGAGAAACCAAATGGGTAGTTATGGCAGGAAAAAGTCGGAGTTGTTTGATTGGCCTGTAGTGACTGAAAGAATTCTGAATTATTATTTGTCGTTTGCTAGTATGCTAGATAAGAATTAGCTCATAGAAAATTGATAATGGATTATTTACTAATAGAGTGAAGATATGGTTACTAGAGAAAGTTTACGAAAAGCGCTTTTTAAATATTATGAAGAGCCGTTGTCCTCTTTGTTTGATAGTATGGGCTTCACCCCAAACATGGTGACATTGCTTGGATTGTTAGTTGTTGTGATAGCTGCCTTTTTTATATCGATCGGCAATTTCTGGGCGGGAGGGATAATCGTTGCTTCTGGAGGCGCTTTGGATTTAATCGATGGCGGTCTGGCTAGGAAGAAAGGCTTAAATTCAAAATTTGGTGCGATGTTTGATTCCGTAGCAGACCGACTTCAGGAAGCTTTGGTGTTACTAGGATTGCTGATTTATTACTCAGTCGGCGACTGTGTTGATAACTCGGTATTACCATTTAAGCTATTGGAAGGATTTGCTTCCTGTGCTTTTGCTCAAATAATGACTTACACTGCCTTTGTTGGGTCAATTATGGTCAGTTACCTTAGGTCTCGAGCTGAAGGGCTTGGAATTGAGTGCAAAGTCGGGATTATGACTCGGCCAGAACGAGTAGCTGTCATATCTATTGGACTAGTAATCGCCAATTGGGTTCCCTTTGTGATGATAATGGTGTTAATTTTGCTAACAGTGTTAGGTCTTTTTACAACTATGCAAAGACTTATTCACTCATATAAGCAGTTATAGCCCAGGGAGGCAGAAATGCAAATACTCAACGATTCAGATAGAGAATTTGTCAGGAACCGGTTTGAAAATGAACTGGTTAGCGAGGTGAATTTAACCCTATTCACACAAAGTGACCTGGGAGGACTTGTTATTCCTGGACGTGAATGTGAAACCTGTGCCCCCACAGAGCAACTCTTAAAAGAAGTTAGCGAAACATCTGATTTAATAAATTTCAAAAAGTTAGACATTCGAAATGATGCGGAAGAAGCTTCTCGCTGTGGAATATCACGGATACCATCTTTTCTGGTATCCAGAGATAATGAAACCAATGTTAGGTATCTTGGCATACCCGCCGGTACCGAATTTCCTGTTTTGATGGAAGCATTAGTAAATGTTTCCTCAGGAGAACCAAAATTATCTGACGAGTCAAAAGAATTTCTGGAGACATTGTCCGAAAACGTTCTGATTAAAACTTTCGTTACGCCAAGTTGACCTTATTGTCCAGGGGTAGCCAGTTTGGCTCACGCAATGGCGGCATATACTCAGAAAGTGGTCGCAGAAGTAATTGAAGTCCAGGAGTTTCCTGATATAGGAAATTCCTATCAGGTTAAAGGCGTCCCTTTGACGGTGATTAATGAAAAATACAGTTTCACAGGAGCTGCAGACGAACAAATGTTGCTTGAACATCTGAAAAATGCCTTGCTTGAATCCCCTGAAAGGGAATTTTAGGGTTGAACTTTAGGGCATACGTACTTTTATGTTTTGTCTTTGTGGGCATAACAGTTCACATTTTTTTTCAATGGCAAATAGAGAATGTAGCCGCTGTCGGTTCAGACATACAAATTGAGTCAGTTTCAGCTAAAAGCGAGTTTCCAGAAGGAATTAGGTTCAAAATCGTTGCTAGTTCACCTAACCCAGTGAATGAAATAGCTGTGAACTTCAGGATCGGACAGCAGGTTTCAGGGGTTTATGAATACTTGAATTTCGATATTGGGCGAGAAGTTGAAGGCACCTTGTTTTGGAATACGAACACAAGTGCCAGATATGTTCCGCCTGGCACAATCATTGAGTATAGTTTCACTGTTTCAAATGAATCCGGGGATGTCCTTAACTCCGATAATAACTATCTGATTTATGAGGACACAAGGTTTGAATGGGATGAAATAGAATCGGGTACCATTTCCGTTGCTTACCATGGACCAGTGAAAAGTAGAGCCGAAGATCTTTTAGATGCTATGAATCAGACCCTTCGCTTGATGGAACCGGTATTCGGCGATGTTCAAGGAGACCCAATTAGAGTCACCATGTATAACAATGTTGCGGAGATGTTGGGAGCTTTGCCGCCGAGTAGTTCGACGATAAGAAGTGAACTAATCACGGAAGGTCAGGCTTATCCAGATATCGGGACTTTGTTGGTTTTGGGCGGGGGAAGAATGTCCAGAGGTACAGCTTCCCATGAAGTTACACACATCTTGGTTCATAGAGCCGGCGACAGTGTATTTAGTAGTGTCCCATCCTGGTTAAATGAAGGGTTGGCTGAATTTGGCAACGTATCACCCAGTTTTTCATACGATGTGGCATTAGATTTCGCTGTCCATGCAGATAGATTAATGCCCATTACTTCGATGAAAAGCCGGCCCGGAAAAGCGGAAGACGTGATCATTTTTTATGGGGCTGCCAGTTCAATAGTCGAATTTATGATTTTGAAATATGGTCCAGATAAAATGTTGACTTTGCTGACTGAACACAAATCAGGAATGAATTTGGATGAAGCTATTGAATATGTATATGGTATTGAGAAACTCCGCTTGGAAAATGAATGGAGAAACTACATAGGCGCTCCTAGATATGAACCGGACTTATCGGAAAATAAATTGCCTACTCCTATTCCTAGACCTACCGTAGGATTATTTTCACTGACCCCGCAGGCAGGCTCCATTTCAATCGCCTCCACTGAGGGTGGTGATCCGGCAGAATCGCCTTTATCGGATATACCCTCAACTCCCGAAACTCAAAATGCTGAAGTGGCAAAAACTTCTGGATGTAATAGGCACGGCAGTACAAATGAATTCACCGATTATTCAATGATATTGTTGTTAATGCCTTCTCTGTTAATTTGGTCTCGCAGGAGATGAGTCGGTAATTGATACAATTACTTGGTTATTTAGGTGTACTTGAGGTATGGAATATATGAGCTTATCTTCCGAATGGCGTAAAGCAGTAGAACAGACATATGTGGTGAAATACCCGAAACAGCATTTAGCTACTTTTGGTATCACAAACATAGACTATTTCGTAGTAACAGAACCTTTGTATACTGCGATAGATTCACAAAAGAAAGATTTGGAAGGTGTGGTTCGGAGTGGCAAAGTAAAAGCCGAGCAGCCTACATTGATTACGCCTACGTATGCTATGAACTTGAATGGGTTCAGCGAAGATGCCTATCGCTATTTTGATCAGGTAGCCCAAATGTATGGTCCTAACAGCCCGGGAATAATGTATCAATATAACAATGAGCCTAAGGGATTAGAAATTCTAAGCGGTAATCCTAATGAGATTGCGCATCGTATATCTAAGGAACTTAAAGATAAGAAAAATGATCTTTCAGTCGTGATATCAGGGGTAGATGAGTTTTGGGACGTAGCTTTGCTCAAGTTTATTTATGAGTTCACCGCTTCGTCTGTTTCTTTCAATAGTAAAGAAATGAGAGGTGTGGGCCTTATGGAGCCACATATGACCTCAGGTGGGATACCAACAGCGGCTGTAAACCAGATCGAAGGAATGTTTGTATCTGTAGAAAAAGGTGGAAGTGCAGAGGCGCTCAAGGGAGAGCTAGATAAATGGGGTGTCTACTCATACTATGAAGACAGATTCTTGGATCTTTTCAAGTAAAAAGATGGCGTTGATAGATGGTTTTTACAACCGATTAAAAGATTCATTTGATCTTTATGATATGAAGATGAAGTAGAATATATTGAGCCTTTCGATGAGGTTCCTATGCTAAAATTGCTTATATTACATTTCCGTTATGACCTGTGAGGAATCATGTACAGACAAGAAGATCCAGAAGTCAATATAGAACAGATCATTGCTAAGATAAAAGGGATATTTGGCGGTTCCCGTGGTTCCTCCAATGGAAATAGCAAGGGTTCTAATACTGTGCCCTATGTGATTGTGGGGGTAATTGTACTGGGATTAATTGGATGGTTTGCAACTGGTTTTTTCTCTGTGCAACCCGGTGAACAAGCCGCAGTAAAAATGTTTGGCCAATACTCGGACACAAAAGGTACGGGCCTTCAATGGTGGTGGCCTGGTCCGGTAGGTGCCAGAGATATCGTAAGAGTCGACGAGATTCGAAGATTGGAGCTCGGAGTTAGGGCAGGCACCCCGGTTCTCGATGAATCACTTATGATTACGGGAGATCCTGATGAACTGGGTGCTCCTGGTGAAGCCCCTAACATAGTGGATGTTCAGCTTTTGGTCCAGTATGACATTAAGAATCTCCAAGATTACCTATACAAGGTTGTTTCTCCAGACGCATTTACACTGAAAGACGCCACTGAGACTTCGTTAAGACAAATCGTGGGTAGTAGGCCTATAGACGATGTCCTCACCGATAACAAGGAAGTTATACAAATAGAAACTAAATCGAAACTTCAAGGAATACTAGACCAGTATCAAAGTGGGATAAGAATTAGAGAAGTAAAGCTACTTTATGTTTTCGCTCCGGAACAAGTTAAAGATGCTTTTGATGACGTAGTTAGGGCTAAAGAGGATAAAGCTAGGATAATAAACTTAGCTGACGCATATAAGGAAAGCGTTTTACCGCAGGCTCGAGGGCAAGCAGCGAAAGCCTTGCAAAATGCAGAAGGTACTAGACAGAAAGACATAGCAGTTGCGGTGGGAGAAGCTGAAAGTTTCCTTGCTATACAACGGGAATATAACAAATCAAAAGATGTCACACGAAAGCGACTCTATCTTGAGGCAATGGAAGAAATACTCCCTGGAATTGGAAAAATTTTAGGCAATCCGGATGAAGTTATATTAGTGAACCCAAATACTGGCGGAAACATTGTACCGGTCCCAGTATCGGATGGACAGGAGTAGAAGAACTATGAAATTACTCTCCGTACTACTAGTAGCATTGATCATAGTAATGGCCATCATGTTGCCTCAAATATTCTTCACAGTCACTGAAACAGAGGTTGGTATTGTTACACGGTTTGGTCAGATCCAAAGTGAAATAACCAGCCCTGGCCTCAGAATTAAGACACCTTTTATCGACCAGGTCACGAAATTTGAGAAACGACTTTTGATTTTTGACGCTCCACCAGATTCCCTTCTAACGAAAGATAAAAAACGACTCATTATTGACGTCTATGCTAGGGGGCGGATTGTAGATCCTAGAGTTTTCAAGGAAAGGCTTGGTGATGAGCAACGTGCCACGGACAGAGCAGTTGATATTATTTCTTCAGAATTGAGGCGTGAAATTGGTATCCACAACCAGTCCGAAATCATCACCACCCAAAGAGACTTGATGATGGATAACGTGAAAGTAGCGGTTACTCCAAAACTACTTGAGTTTGGCATAGTAGTTGAAGATGTGCGTATAAAAAGAGCAGATTTCCCAGGAGAGATTGCTGATAGTGTTTACGCTCGTATGCAGGCTGAAAGACAGCGAAAAGCTGATAAAGAAAGAGCCGAGGGTGCAGAAATCGACGCCCAGGTCAGGGCTGATGCAGATAGGAAAGCAACAATCATTTTGGCAAACGCAACCAGAGATAGTCAGATTATAAGCGGATGTGGAGAAGCTGAAGCCACTCGTATATTTGCTGAGGCTCTTGAGCAAGATCCTGAATTTTACTCGTTTCAAAGATCGTTGGAATCGTTCAAAAATATATTGGGAAGTGGCACCACTGTAGTCATGCCAGTGGAAGGTTTTGGAAAGCTTTTTGAAGAAATGAGAACTGGTGTGGATGAGGCTACTCTAGTTGCCTCTGATTCGACGACTACGCAATCCTTGTCTGGTGATTCGGATAAAGTTGGTCCCAAATGCGCTGAAGTGTCAGCGGCTTGGTATTTGGCAGGTGAATTAAAAGTGGATCAGCCAGACTTGACTTTTGTATCTCAAGAGGCAAAGGAATGGAGTGGTGTAAACTTAGGTTGCTCAGATGCTTCAGATGAAAACACTGGTTCCGTACCAGGATTTGAAGTGGAATTCATGCACGCAGGATCGAATTATCTAGTCAGATCAAATCAGTATGGATCAGTTGTAGCAATCTGCTAAGTGTACCGACGACGACTTTTTGCGTTGCTGTTTGAGCGTCAGTAGGAAAATTCATATAGGTTCAATTAAGGTGTGAATTAATTGGAAGATGCTATTGTGTTGAACTGTCACTGCGATGACGGGTTTGATATTCAAACGTTAATTCCATCTCTGGTTGAAATTGGAAAGCAGACGTTGCATAAGTGCGATATTTATTCCGGTGAGGCCAGTATTTTTATTACCGACGATGAAAATATAAAGAGCTTAAACGAAAAGTACAGAGGTCTTGATGAGGTAACAGATGTCCTATCCTTCTCAAACAAACATGAAGGAGAGTATTATGGCAGCGCTAATGATGGTCGGATTGGTCTCTCATCAGAAGAATTTGTAATCCCTGTTGATTTTATCGATCAGATTGGCGAAGTTGTAATATCTTTGCCGCAGGTTGAGAGACAGGCCTTAGAAAACAATGTCGAAATGTCACAAGAATTGAAAACCCTTGTAGTTCATGGGTTCTTACATTTATTGGGTTACGATCACGTAGAGATGGAAGATAGGAAAGAAATGGAATTCTTAGAAAAAGAAATTATGGCTGGGTAAAGATCAACAATGGCTGAGGCACTATACAGAAAATGGAGACCGGGAATTTTATCCGACTTAGTTGGACAAGATCATGTCGCACAAACGCTTCGTCAGGCTGTTCTGACCGATAGGGTATCTCATGCCTATATGTTTTGCGGCCCTAGAGGGACGGGCAAAACCAGTACTGCCCGGATATTAGCAAAGGCAGTGAATTGTTTGTCTCCAATCGATGGCGAACCAGATGACACTTGCCATATGTGCGTGGCTGTTAATGAAGGAAGAGCTATTGATCTAATCGAGATCGATGCAGCTAGTAATCGCCGCATAGCAGACGTGCGAGATTTGACCGAAAAGATACATTACAGTCCTGCTGAAGCGAAGTTTAAAGTTTATATAATCGACGAAGTTCACATGCTCACCCAGGAAGCTTTCAATGCATTGTTGAAGACTTTAGAGGAACCGCCGCCTCATGCAATCTTGATCTTGGCTACTACGGATGTTCATAAAGTTCCGTTAACCATAATTTCGAGGTGCCAGCGTTTTGATTTTCGGCGGGTTCCAGCAGAAGATATTGTAAGTAAGTTAAAAAAACTTAGTGTGGAAGAAGAAATAGATATAGATGACGAGGTCCTTACTTTGGTCGCCCGCAAATCTACGGGGAGCCTGCGCGACGCAGAAAATATTTTAGAACAAGTAATGGTTTCAGTAGAACAACCTGTTACGGAAGAGGCGGTAAGGAAACTACTTAATCTTACAGATGAATCACTACCGGCGGATTTGTTAGAGGCTATGGCAGATAATGACATAAAAGATAGTTTGGTCAAACTGGGGAATTTGGTTGCCGATGGTATGGAACCTTCACAGGTTCATTCTAGCCTTATGGAAATAACTCGAGTGATGATTTTATTGAAATCTCGGGCCAGTGATGGGTCTGAATTTGGAGATTCATTAAAAGAGAGGTTAGTCGAGATTGTTGAGAAATTCAGTATTGAAAGATTGGTTTATATCGCGAAAATCATGGCAGAGGTTGATTTCAAAGATCTTTTAAACCCAGCATTATCTCTTGAAATTGCCGTGATGGAGTCTATCTTGGGAGCTCAGGATAATACCTCGAGCCAAATTGTAGCTGCTACGAAAACAGTGACTTCATCTCCTACAGTGGCTCAATCAAAACCTTTTCCCAACACAACTCCGGCTGACCCAGTTAATAAAAAACCTCAGGATCTTAATAAAACTGGACCTGTTACTGAAAAGACCATTCCGGAACCTGTAGTTGCGTCAGCAACTTCGGAGAAACCAAGTGATCAAGTACAGGAGATGGCTACCGATACTATTGTTACCGCACCCCCAACAACCGCAGTGGGGGAGAGCACAATTGATGAACATTGGAACGAATTATTACGTTCTTTGAGACAGACAGGCAAAAGATTCAACCTCGGAGCCTTACTCCGCGGATGTAAGGAACGTGAGCTCAAAGGAGACACCCTGGTGCTAACATTTCTGCATAGTTCCCACCTGGATAGAATTAACAGTGAAATTGAAGATCCTTTAGTAAATGGACAGTTTGAAAGTGTCGTAGAAAAAGTTCTTGGTAAAAAGTATAAAATTAGTGTCGAATTAGCTAACAATGAATTAAAGTCTGTGCCAGGCCCTATTTCGCAACAAAGTCCTCTGGTACGGGCCGCACAGGCACTTGGAGCAAGGATAGTCGAAGAAAGGAGTAAGGGTTAATAATGAACCGTAATATGATGAAACAGGCTCAGCAACTGCAAAAGCAAATGCTACAAGCTCAACAGGAAATAGAGTCTGCTAAGGTTGAGTTTTCCTCTGGAGGTGGGGCAGTAAAAGTTGTTGTTTCGGGCAAAATGATTGTGGAGTCAATAGTAATAGATCCCGATGCTGTAGATCCGGAGGATGTTGAAATTCTCCAAGATCTGGTTTTATCTGCAGTAAATGGAGGTATTGAGAAAGCTCAAGAATTAGCTTCTTCGAAAATGGGTGCTATAACCGGAGGCCTAAATATACCGGGGTTAACCTAGGGTGAGCATGGAATATTCCAGCGGGGCTTCTCCTGTGCAGAGGCTTATTGATGAGTTTAGTAGGCTGCCAGGTGTTGGTCCCAAATCCGCACAGAGGTTGACTTACCATCTAATTAGAATGCCAGAAGAACAGGCCGAAAATTTAGCATCTGCCATTCTCTCAGTGAAGACTCGTATAACTCTTTGTTCCAAATGTTTTCATATAACAGAAAACGACCCTTGTAGTATTTGTTTAGATACAACGAGGGATCAGAGTAAAATATGCATAGTTGAGCAACCCCTTGATGTAATGGCCCTAGAAAAAACCTCTACATACGACGGGTTATATCACGTTCTTCATGGAGTTATATCGCCCATCAATGGCATTGGACCGGACGATTTAAAGGTAAAGCCTCTGTTACAACGCCTGATGGATTCTGAGGTTACAGAAATCATAATGGCTACTAATCCTAATTTGGAGGGTGAAGCTACTTCTATGTTCATTCACAGACTCATTGAGCCGTCGGGCATTAAAATCACAAGACCTGCCAGGGGTCTTCCTGTTGGTGGGGACCTGGAGTACGCGGATGAAGCAACGTTAGGAAGAGCTATAGAGGGTCGCCAAAACTTTTAAATGACTTTATCGGCTAGGGCAAACCGATGACAAGCAATCGAGTTTACAGGACAAAAGCAGTTGTTCTAAAGCAAATGCCTATTGGTGAGACGAACCGTATTATTACTTTCTACACCCGAACAGCCGGGAAAGTCGCAGCCGTAGCCCGAGGGATTAGACGCCCTGGCAGCAAATTTGGTGGAAGCTTAGAGATTCTTAATCATGTGCAGACTTCGATTAGCCGAGGGAGAAGTCTCGATAACGTTAATGAATGTGTGGTGATTGATTCATTTAAAAACCTGAGAGAAGATCTGACCGCTATTGCTGAGGGTATCTATATAGCCGAATTGGTTGATACCTTTGGAGAAGATAAGTCCCCCAACACTCGATTATTCGACATATTATTGGAAACTTTGTCGAATTTGGATAGTTTGGATCACCGTGAATTTTGGATATTATGGTTTGAATTCCGGTTGTTGCACGTATCTGGGTTTTTACCTGAGTTTGTAAACTGTGTTGAATGTCGTAACCCCCTTGAGAGATCTGACCACACCTTTGATCCGGTTGCAGGAGGGATATTATGTCCTTCTTGTGTCGATACATATGGAACGGATCAATCTTGGATAGTTTCAGTTTATTCCCTCAGGCTGCTTCGCTTTTTCCAAAGGTCACTCAACACGACACTCAGCTCCCGGGAAGCACCTTCCTATTCTGCCAATTTGACTGAAATTAAGACATTTTTGCGAACCTACATGAGATATATAGCCGAAAGAGATCTTAAATCCACCGGGTTTCTTGATTTGGTTCGCTTCAAAGAGAATTAGGTTTTGAGCTCTAGTTGTTGGCCTTTATTTCCAATGTAATAAATGTTTTTCTAAATGCTGTCCATTAGCTAGCTGAAATAATATTTCTAGGGCCCGTCCAGACGATGTCTGTTATGAACTTAAGATAAAACCTATGAATTAGAATAAAAATATAATAAATGTTATTCTCCGGGTCCAATAAATTTAAGGGAGGGTTTTTAATTATGCCAAGTTACGTTTTGCAATCTAGAAGAGTTTCTAAACCTGGGTTAGGCCAGAAAGTTCTCGATGCTGTAGTGGCTCAGTTTAAGTCTGCATCAACCAAAGGAAATGTCTCCATATCAGTGAACGCTCCTACGGGTTCGGGTCATTTGATAGTTGGGGCAAGAGTATTAGATTCAATCGATGAAATAGAAAAAGTTAATGATAATGTCATTAATTCAATGAGTATTTTGGATTCAATAGACACACATTGTACCGATGTACAGGCACAGATTCTAAAAGTGCTTGCTCCTGGTGAGAACATGCCGTCGAATCCAAAATATATGGCTCGAAATATACTCAAAGCTAAACCAGGAAAGGCCCAAGAATTAGCGAGCCTCCTATTAGAGATAAGAGATCTCTATGGAGATGACATGAAGCCTTTAATCACAGTCCCGTATGTAGGTGACCAAGATATTGTAAGAGCGACGGCTATATACGACAGCTTAAGCAGTTTTGAGAAACATTCTGACGCGATAAATGGAGATAAATTTAAATCCGCGGTACAAAAAGTGCGAGATTTGAGGCAATCTTATATCAGACATACGGCCCGGATGGTTTATCTAGGTAACTAGACCAAAATAAAAGGGAGAATAAATTTTATGCAGTACTTTATAAATTTCATCAGAACACCATTACCAGGGAAGGGACCAGAAGTTTAGGAGCTGTTAAAGCATCTTTGGATGCGACTGGGAGGCCAGGTAATCTCACGGTTCCTATTTCAGTCCCGAATCCCACTCAGAATGGACCCTCCTTTGTTAGCTTGATTGGGGGTTTTCAAAACTTAGATGAGGTCGACACTATGATTGAATCATCTTTCAATAATGAGGAAGTGCAGAATAGACTGGCTGCAATTGACGCTTTATGCCATAGGACATCTTATGTACTTTCTGAAAATTTAAGTGGGCCAGTTGAAAGACCTGATGGCTACCAACCTAATCTAATATCTCGAACATTTTTCAACGCCAAGCTTGGCAGTAGAAACGATTTACTTGCAGCTCTTTTGGATGTTCGTGAGAAAGTTGGGTCAAAGGTAAAGCCTTTGATTAGCAGGCCTATTGCAGGAAATGCTGGAATAATTCGAGTTACCAATATGGCATCTACTTTACAGGAGATGGAAGATACGCGGAAAGAGGCTTTGGCTCATCTTGCCAGCGCCGGCGTTTTGGAGCTTTTATCTCAATCCCCGTGGCGGTCTGTAGGCAAGATAGTTCATCGAGTTCAGGCTTAGTAAAGGGTTTTATATGGCTTGTAATTTGTTTTGCAAGCCATTTTCTCACGTTACAAAAATAGGCTGTGTCCATGCTAGAGCCCCGTCTGAATCCATAATCTCAGCACGCACATATCTTTCATCACCTTGAAATTCATATCTCACCTTATTTGTGGATACTTCCTTTAACGTTCTTCCGTTTGCCCCTACTAATTTAGTATGGAAAGCAAAATCGTCAATTTGAGTTATTGTAAATTCGATGTGTTTATTTGAAATTTCCATGTCCTCTAAATAAACTCCTGTCGAGGAATAGAAATTTCCAGCCTTCATATTTTTCATCAACGAATCCTGATTATTGGCTTCTGAACGCACCATTATCCAACCCCGGCCAGGGTTATGTTTGTCCGGAGCGAAATCCTGATAGTCGTGTGAATCGTCCGTTGCTGCTCCATATATCACCTTTTTATTGCTTAACATGTGATCCCACATTTCTGAGGTTGAAAATTTTCCTTCTCCACCCATATTGTTGCAGCCTCGGCTCGCGTTGTAGACTTCAAACATTACTGCTCCATTTGTAGCCATCATTTCTCGATGGTCAAATGCCCATTTGAAATTAGGATGATTAATACAGGCTAATCCTCCAGCTTCTAGAATATTATCTATATTCATTTGCAAAGTTGAAATAACATCCTCACACACAACCGGACTTACTAATTCATTTATTCCTATTGCTCCTATATGTACTGGTGCCATGTTGGATGATGCAAAAGCGGTCACTTCTTCTCCAGGGATCATCAGAAGGTTAGATTTTCCTGTGGTCTGATAATCTAGTAGGGTTAAGTGATTATGATCACTCAATACTAGAAAATCGTAGCCATGATTTTCAAACCACTCACAAACTTTTTCTGGGGTTTCATCCCCATCTGACTTG
The DNA here is from genome assembly GCA_964394975.1 of uncultured Dehalococcoidia bacterium. Taxonomy (GTDB): domain Bacteria; phylum Chloroflexota; class Dehalococcoidia; order Lucifugimonadales; family UBA826; genus UBA11996. The sequence goes on from CAYMZR010000022.1 coordinate 19,986, forward strand.
TTTGTGTGAGTGTGAAGATTACCTTTATACCATTCTTTTATTTCCATTTTGGATCCTTAAAAAAACTAATTTCAACGCATCTAAATTGTAAGGTTCACCCACCTGCAGTCAAAACAAGTTTAAACTTTTTTTCACAAGGTTGATTTAATCATGTATATTGGCTCCAATTTGATCTTAATGAAAAATAATTGGAGTATAGAAATGCCGTTCGGTGGAAAAGACTGGCTTGATTTAACAATTGAGGAAACTTTGGAACCTGATCTCCCGATATGTGACCCCCATCATCACTTTTGGGATCATAGATTGGAAAGAATTCCTTATCAAGAATACCTCTTACCTGAGTTGGTTGAGGATATAAGTAGTGGTCATAACGTAACATCCACAGTGTTCATTGAAGCTCGTTCTATGTATAGGGAGAATGCCTCTGATCATATGAAACCTATCGGTGAAGTTGAATTTGTTCAAGGTCTCGCAGCAGCAAGTGCTAGTGGGGTATATGGAAGTAGTAGAGCTGCGGCTGCGATAGTAGGCCATGCGAATCTAAATTTGGGCAGAGCGGTAAGGGAAGTTTTAGAAGCTTTGCAAGAGGCCAGCCCCAATAGGTTTAGAGGGATAAGACATTCCGTCACATGGGATCCGCATCCCGAAATTGAAAATACGGCACTCCATAAGATTGAATCTCAAATGCTGAGTGCGGCCTTTCAAGACGGTGCAAAAGTATTGGCTGATATGGGTCTTACATTTGAGGCCTGGATGTATTCTCATCAGCTGAGCGAACTGGTTGACCTAGCTAAGAATGTACCTGACTTGAAAATAATCCTTAATCATGTAGGAGGGCTTGTGCTAGACGGGCCCTACGAATCCCGTAGGGATGAGGTTTTGGAGAATTGGAGGACTAGTATAAAAGATTTGTCAGAGTGTCCTAATGTGGTTGTAAAACTGGGTGGCATAGGGATGCCAAGGACCGGATTTGATTGGCATCAAAGGGATAAACCGATTGGGTCAGAGGAACTTGCTGTACAGATGGCCCCTCTTTTGAATTATTGCATTGAACAATTTGGTCCCGAGAGAGGAATGTTTGAAAGTAATTTTCCTGTAGATAAAGTGTCTTATTCATACAACGTTTTGTACAATGCATTTAAATTGTTTTCCCAAGATTATTCAAAAACAGAGAGAGCATTAATGTTTAAGGACAACGCTATCAAAATATATAACGTTGATGAAAACCGTTAGGATTCCTATTAAAATAAAGTGCTAGTTTACCGACTACTTCATTGATTTAAGCTGAAAAGGATTCCTTCTTTGAAGTGTCGATGTGATCATTAAGATTATCAAACCAGCGGTGGCAATAGAGGACGTTGTGATCAGTACTGCATCATAGTTCCATCGATCTGCTATGCTACCCGCTATCCCCGGAGCAAGTGCAGACCCCCATACGCTTCCAACTCCAACCATGGAAGATAACAAACCGAAATTTACTCTTCCAAGCATTTGTGCTGTAATCACGGGTCTGACGATGCTAAATAATCCATATGGGCCACCTTGGAAAATTACGAACAACACCACTAGAATTAGAGAAGTGCCGCCCACAGCCAAGGCAAGACTGGATAGGCATAAACATATCAAACTTGTAAGGCACACAGCCAGAATTGGGATGTCTTTGTTGCTGAAGGTTTCTGTGGCAAAAAGAATTAACCGGGCGATTACTTGCATCGGCCCTATACACGAAGCAAATAACACAGTCATTCCAGGTGAAATATCTCGGCTTTCCAGGAGCGGAAATATTTGACTAACAATCATTCCTTGATTTGAAGAGAAGGCAGCAAAAGTCATTAATAACCCCCAAAATACGGCACTGGACAATGCAGGTTTGACTATTTTGACCACTGGTGTCTTACTGTCTTTATCGGGACTTTGCGACTCTGCTGGTTGTATGGACGTGCCGTACCAAAATAAAGGCGCAGCAATAAAACAAAGAATTACAGTCAGTATATAAATGGTAGTTTTCCAGTTGTATAGGTCGGTAATCAGGGTGCAGAGCGGATATGAAATAGTGCTAGCAAATCCTGCTATCAATGTAATCATGATGATGCTGGGTTTGGCGTCCGCTTGAAATGTACGGGTAATGTATGAAAAGCAGGGGTCATATAAACATCCAGCTAGACAACATCCTATGAGCAGCCATACAAGATAGAATTGCCAGAGCACTGTAACCATTGGGAGTAATGAGAGTAGTAAGGCTCCAATGATGACACTGAAAGTCATCAGATTCTGGGAGTTCCCACTATCGATAATGCGACCTGCGATAATTCCTGTTATAGCAGAGGCGATGAGTGATAACGTAAATCCAATTGATAATTCCGCAATACCCCATTGAAACCATTCATTCCATTTCAATAATAATGCTGGAAAAACGTAGAAAAGACCCGCCCAAGATAGGGTCTCTGCTGCCGCCAGGGACCAGAGGTTTCTATTGCGCCATGGCGATTTATCTGTAGGGGTCATTGAATCCCGCCAAGAACTAGATGTCTGCTATGGTAGCTTTTCTTTTGTGAGAGCCGTATATGTGCCATAAGATGAGCGCTCCGACTCCTCTGAAAGGTTTCCAAGGTTCTCCCATAGATTCCATGGTTTTCACATCGGGTCTTACATCAAGAGATTTCAGTATTTTCATTCCTTCTTGCAATGCTATATCTGCTACTGGCCAGGCGTCCAAATCTGCTAATGCGAAAAGCCTGTAGTTGTCAGCTGTCCAGGCCCCTATGCCTCGAATTTTAACTAATCTTTTTTGAACTTCATCACCACTCATTTTGGGGAGTGATTCTAGAACCAAATCTCCTGAAGTGATTTCTTTTGCTATCCCTATAATGTATTCAGCTTTTCTGCGAGATAAACCCAGTGGCATCATATCGTCAGGGTCAAGGTTAGATATAACATCTTCTGTAGCTACTTTCGCTTCCTTCATACGATTCCAAACACTTGTAGCCGCTGCGCCTGAAATTTGCTGACCCACAATTGATCTTGCCAAAGTTTGAAAGGTTGCTGGAAGTGATCTATCAGGTGGAGGGCCGTACGTTTCTAGAGCCCTGCTAATGTCTTTATCCAATTCAGACAGGGATTTAAGAGCACCATTGGAGCCGTGAAGTTTTTCATACAAAACAGTCATGCTCAAGATACTAATGTATCATAGGGGTTGGAGCAAATTTTTATGAGGGGCGTTTTTTGGACAGCGAATCAGGTGCAATAGCAGTAGTAATTCTTGGGTTTTTACTAGGACTCAAGCACGCAACCGATGCGGATCATGTAGTTGCAGTGGGCACCATAGTAAGTGAATATAGGAACGCATTTAGAAGCCTGTGGATTGGCGCATCTTGGGGATTAGGACACACAGCCCCATTGCTCATTTTAGGTGTCATTATTTTACTTCTAAAATCTGCCGTGATGGATTTCTATGAAGATGTAGCACACTATTTTGAATTCGGTGTGGCTCTTATGTTGGTATTTTTAGGATTACAGGTGTATTGGAATTTGAGGAGGCGAGAGCTACATGTCCATGAACATGATCATGACGGCGATGCCCATATGCATATACATGGAACCCACTCCTCTCAGGAGGATCCATCAATTGAAAAAGAGCATTCTCTATTAAGTCCTGGTAAGCCTTTCTTCAGGGCCAAATCCTTTGTGATTGGATTCATCCATGGATTGGCAGGTAGTGCTGCGGTGATGCTGTTTTTACTGCCTACAATCGACTCTTTTATGAGGGGACTGTTGTATCTCATATTGTTTGGTGTCGGTACAGTGATTTCCATGGCATTGATTACTATTTTGCTGAGCGTGCCTTTTGTAATAGGAGCGAACAACCGTAGAATTACAAATGTAATTAACGGAATAGCGGGATCCGCCAGCATAATATTTGGACTACTATTGATGTCAGATATTGCTCTTGGTACCGAACTCACGAACCTTTTTTATGTTCCTATTGAAGAATCGCAAATTGAGAAACTTATAGAATAACTCCGTGGTCTTGCAGCGACGAGATATCACCCCAGGAATAACCAAGACGCTCGATAAGAATGGTTTCCGTGTTTTCCCCAAGAGAAGGGGCCATTTTTTCGGTGGATATTGGAGTTTCATCAAATGCTAAGGGCAATTGATGCCACATTGAGTCACCAATTATCGGATGATCAAAAGGGACAAGATAATTATTTAATGTCACTTGTGGGTCATTTTGTAAATCAAGAGTCGATTGAACCCTCTCCCATATCAGATCAGAATTTTTCAGGAGTTTTTCCCATTCCCCAAAAGTTTTTGATGAGAATATTTTGTCCAATTCTGCGATTACTTGATGCTTGTTTTCCTCCCTGGATTTGGGGGAACTGAATTCAGGTTGTGTAATTAAATCTTCTCGATCGACCGTCTTACAGAAAATAGGCCAATACCGCACGCCTTGGCTCATAGATAATGCAATCCATACTTGATCTTTCGTTTTGTAGGTGTTCCACAAAGGGTTGTTCATATTACTTCTATGTTGTCTACTCAGTTCTTGACCTTCAAGTATTCCTATTCCATCCCGCATCATTCCTAACCACATCATGCTTCCTAGATGAGAAGTTTCAATTTTTTGGCCGACCGCATGACGTTCTTTGTAGAGTAGTCCAGATAATATGCCGTAGCTAAGCATTATCCCTGCCATCTGATCTGCGACACCATGTAGGTTGTAGGGCGTGTCATCTTCTGGACCTCCCCACCACAAAGAGCCTGATCTGGCTTCCCCTGTCAGTGCGAAGGCAGGTTTATTAGAATCATCTCCCAAAGGACCGTATCCGGTAGCCGAACCGTAGACTAATTGAGGATTTATTTTTTTTAAATTTTCCCAACCTAACCCAAGTCTTTCGGCGACCCCTTGTCTAAAATTTTGAACAAAAACATCAGATTGCTTTACCAGAGAATGAACGATTTCCTGGCCACGCTTTTCTTTTAGGTTAATTGCTATACCAAGCTTCTGTCTGTTAAGGACTTCAAAGTAGTGAGAACTAACTCCGTCATATGCATTGCTTGCAACTCCGCTTACCTGACCAAATTGTCTACCGTGGTCGCCGTCTAGAGATTCTATCTTTATTACTTCGGCTCCTAGATCTGCCATCATCATTGTTGAGA
>CAYMZR010000023.1:0-23855 GCA_964394975.1 uncultured Dehalococcoidia bacterium
CATGTCATTTCCACCCATCATGTTGCCACCTCCAAACATGTCATTTCCACCCATCATGTTGCCACCTCCAAACATGTCATTTCCACCCATCGATCCGCCTTGCATCATTGAAGATCCTGATTCCATCATATTTCTCATCATGTCACACATCTCTCTCCCGTCTCCTATCACCTCTATCCAGACAGGATCTGATTCCTCACTTGGCATGGTACCGTTGGCATATCCAATAGCCGTTACCTTATATTCACCCACAGGAAAACACGCTTCGGGAGTCGGTCCTATTTCCCAAGTATCCATATTCGCATCAGTGCCAGAATCTGCAATCTTGGTTCCATCAACAAACACCTCTATCCTCATATTCGGATTCGCACCTCCACCAAGCATCATCGGCCCTACAAGACTAGCATCATGAAGGGTACTCCAATCTCCCCATTGATCCCGTACACCGTAGACCGTGGGAGCCTCAACATCGGTTATTTCAACGTAGAAAGGCTCTGATTCAACTTCAGCACCAGTATTCCAATCCCTAGCGATGGCTATAAGTTCGTAATAACCTGGCTTTAGCATGTAATTTGACCATGCTTCCCAACGGCCATCTTGCATAACTTGGGCATGTGCGATTTCCTCGCCGTCTGCATTTATGTGAACCTCCACATTGGCCTGCGAATAACCCTGGAACCCTACATGTCCGGTTACCGTACTGTCAGTCAGTATAGTGTTACCGTAGGAATCATAATAAAGAAGTCCTTCAATGACGGGCGGCTTCATATCTCCGCCACCCGCTCCTATGTTGATATAGGCTGTTTGCGACCATTCACTCTGCATTCCATTACCGTTTTCTGCATAAGCGTTAATTTCATGGTACCCGGTACTGAGAGGATCATATGTTTCTATGACCCAAAACCCATTTTGATCTGAATAAGTTTCCCCTATCTGTTCGTTGCGTGACATTAAAACAATATAAACTTCTGGGTCAGCATAGCCTTGAAACCAGAGGGTATCTGAATCAGGAACTGCCTCCCCACTGAGCTGTCTCCCATTATTATCGTACCAATATGCCTGTGGAGTAGTTGGGGTCATAATGTCCCCGGCTCCCGGAGGATGTATATTTATCCAAAAATCTTGGGAAGGAGGACTTATTAACCCCGTAGATGGATCAACCTGTTCAGCAATTATGAGGTAATCGCCTTCTCGCATTTCTCTATCCGGATATATTGTCCACGAGCCATCACCCTGGACAATAGCTTCCCCTAAACGGTTCCCATCTGCTCTGAGAACAATATCCATGTAGGGCTCTCCCCACCCTCTGAATTCTGGGAACGGATCATCAGTATCTCTAGTCTCTTCCCACATGTTGTTATTGGGGTTATTGCCAAACATAGCATCTATGATCGGCGCCTGATTGGGCCTATTCCCTTGTCCAGAACCCTGACCTTGGCCCTGGCCTGGGCCTTGAGTCATGCTTATAACATTTGGTACTGATTCCAAACTCTCATTTCCTGCGGCATCCATTGCAGTAACAGTGATGCTATTTTCTCCATACGGCAGTTCGCTCATACTGAAAACCCAATCACCATTATCTTGGCTAATAACGGAGGAAACTTTCTCACCATGGTTGTACAGACTAACTTTTGCGTATGGGTCTGTACGACCACTTATCTCACCATTTTGATTAGGTTGTGGTTGTGAGAGTCGATCTGGCGCTTCTGTGTCAACGGTAATTTCTATGGAGTCCGAAAGATCGCTGATATTTCCTGCGTCATCGACAAGCCTCGCAAATATGATATGTTTACCATCTTCCAAGGACTGCTCATCCGCAGTTACCTTCCACAACCCAGTCGAAGCAACCATATCGGTACCTAATACTGATGCAACACTATTGATTATTTCAACCCTGGAATAGGGTTCTCCGCTACCTGAGAATGTGGGGGAATCTTGCGAGGTCAAATCGTCGTCACTTTCTTCACCGGTGTCTGATCCTAATGTGAGATCAGGTTCCGAAGGAGCTCCTATTTCAGTATCTATAGTGATACTGACTGGGTCAGAACTATTGCTCCAAGTGCCCATATCGTTAACAGTCACCGCATAAATGAGATGTTCTCCTTGTGAAAGGCCGTTAACTTCTATACTGCAGGTCCCTGAATATTGCCCAGCCTCACAAGTGCCCATTTCGATATCGTTTCCACGCAACAATCTTATCTGAGGTTTTGATCCTAAGTTTGTCGTTCTTTCTATCTCAAAAATTAACCCATCCTGCTTATTTGTAATACCATCGTCACTACTCACACCTGTATCATCCTGAGACCTTAATACAGGAGTCGCCGGTGGCTCCAGTTCTGAATCATCAAATGATGAAATATTTAAAATGTAACTACCTGTTCCTCCACCTTTACTAAGAATAGAATACATTCCGTTGTATCTTAATTCGTACGATGTTATCTCTGAGTCAATGCCGTTACTAGGCGGAGTAACGGCCTCCGAGGAATCGTCATCAGATTTAACTACTTTATCGTTCGGATTTACCAAGTCGATAGCAGCATCCAGCTCAGAGCCTGGGCCAGACATCATTTTAATTGTGACGAGGTCACCTGCTTGACCTTCGAAAACCCAAGAGTCTATATCTCCCGCGCAATCGATCGTAGATTCAATTTCATCTCCATAACCAAGATCATTATCCGAAACCTCTGTTTCAGACGGGCAATCAGTTCCATAAGATGCTAAGTCGCTACCAGAGACCCCAGTGTCCGAGCCACCACTACTCGAACCAGCCACTCTCAAATTTTCATAGGATGTCGCATAATTACCTAAGGCTATGTCCCTCATGCCAGCTTGCATAAATAAATCAGCTGAAACCTGCACTATGCTCTGAGATTCCACCGCAACAGTAGTCGAATATTCGGGAGTACCATCAATGATTAATGACAAGTCCCGTATAACGGCATTTGGGCTTCTATTAGTCACTGTTGCTGTGATTTCAACTTCACCGTCGCCCAACGGAGCAACATCAATTTGATCGATGGATAACTGTGCCCCACTTATACTTGTTTCACTGGTAGATACTGACCATAACGAGGTTCCATATTGGGAAAATCCGGAAATTGGAACCATAAAGCTGACATTTTCTTCATCCTCTGCCAAGGTATTTGCTACTACCGGCGCCCAGGTCTGAGATCCATCATCGAACCTACTAAATTCAACTGACCACACATGTCCTGCCCAAGTGCCATCCCCATTACCCATGAAATTCGACTTTGGAATATTGAAGGAAACTAAACTAGTTAGACCTTTTTCGGCGAATCCTTCAGCGTCTACTTGAAGGTACGTCAGAACGTTACGATCGGATCGTGAATCCAGTACTGGAGGCGTAACATCTGCTACAGAAATAGTTCCAGAGGCAACGTCTGATGAATTCAATGACTTTGTTACAACAGAAGTAAAATCAATGACAGATGCTGACTCCACATTCAGTCTTGACCACACTCCATTTCCCTCATCCCCGTCGCCAGCCATTGGTAGTTTCATTTCAGTCCATATTTGAGGGTGGGCGTAATTCGAGAACTTTGAGATGAAACTGTGATCTTCTGCGAGCATATTTTCTATGGCTTGATAATCGGAAAGAGCTCCCAAAACAATTGCACTCTTAGCCTTTCCTGAAACAGTATCGTCCCCACCCAATATATCTGAATATATTGAGGCGGTTTCAGCAGAATCTGCTCTAGCCATATGAGCAACCAACAATCCCGAAACCATCTCATCATTAAGCATTGCACTGATTTTGTCCTTAACTTCCACGGTAAACCCGTTACTATGTGCATCAACATATATATTCCCGCCCACGGTAGGGTCTATTGCAATAAATGGCTGCCATATTGCAATAGTATCCACAGAAGTAGACCCTAAAATTTCAGATACAAGTGATTGATCCTCATAAGCCACAGCAAGTAATGCACTAGCCATCGAGGTTTCCCCACCAGGGCCAAGCAGTACAACCTGATTCACTAATTGAGCAATCGCCAGATCATCATTCTTGGCAGATTCAACAAACATTACTTTCAACGATTCGCTGTTGGGGCCTTCGATTGCATCTTCCAGGAAACTTGCGACTTCAGGTAGATTTTCATTTATCAAAGATGTAAATATGATTCCAGCACCTACTGGGTCTGAAGCCGTAATTGCACTTAGCAATCCTTCAAGACGCAAAGGGTCTGCCGCACCTATAGATAAAAGAAATTGGGCTCCCAGAGCTTGGTTTTCGTTATGAATAGTAGATAACACTGCACCAGCGAAAACAGGATCCAAATCATTTATTTGGCTGATACCTGTAACGGCACCAACTGGATTTTCAGAAAAAGTTATTGATAAATCATTTGAGGCTTTCTGGATTCCTTCCGGATCTGCGACAACACCTGTAGCCCAGCTGGGATCGGTGATATCTGCTGCTATACCTGTTGCCAGACCAACAGCACCTGAACCTTGTCCCATAAAAAAGAATCCTGCTCCACCAATTATGACCAACAGGGCTACGATGGCCCCAGCTGGCATCAGCCATTTAGGCATTCCGCCACCACCAGTGGTACTGCTACCCGTGGTGTTTGGTTTATCAAGAACTTGTGTTGCAAGAACTTTAGGCATAACCCGAGTACGAGCTACATCCTGTGGGCCTTCAGCCAAAATGGTGGCAATTACCTGCAGATCATTAATCATTTCATCAGCAGTTTGGTAACGCTGATCTCTATCCTTGGTTAACGATTTAACTAACAACTCTTCTAATTGTTCAGGGAATTCATCCATGTGGTTAGCAATTGGGTCATGGGCCTCGTTTATGTGGCCATTGAAAATTTCAAAAGTGCTTTTCCCTAGAAATGGTGTCGAGCCAGTCAAAACCTCATATAGCAGACAACCGAGGGAGTACAAATCTGATCTTCCATCTATAGCGTCGGAACCTTGTATTTGCTCAGGGGACATGTATAAAGGCGTACCAACCGTGGTGTTCTCACTGGTCATCGAATCTAGTGTCTCAGCCGAAGCTATGCCAAAGTCTGTTAGCTTTACTTCACCCGCATCGTTCAGAAGTACATTGGCTGGTTTAATATCTCGGTGAGTGATTCCAGCATCGTGAGACACCTGAAGCGCTGAAGCAATTTGCTGCACAACTGTAATTGCTCTCTGTAAGGGTAGGGTTCCTCCTCTTTCAAGGATCCTTTCTAGGTTTTCAGTCACGAACTCGGTTACGATATAGTGCTGTCCACCTTCTTCACCATGATCATATACTTCGACCACATTAGGATGCCGAAGTGTAGCCATAATCGACGCTTCCCGTTGGAAACGATCAAGAAACTCCCCGTCAGATGCGGATCTGGCCAGAACTTTGATAGCAACAATTTGGCCTGAAGAAGGGTCTTGGGCACGGTAAACGGCCCCCTGGCCACCTTCTCCGACCATTTCAATGACCTGATATCCGCCTATTTCTTTAAGATTCATATTTTTATCATCAAACCCTTACATTTGCTATGTATATTTGTATACCATATAAGGAACCAGTCATACTCACTTCCCCACGATTAGTAAGTATGATGTAAAGTACACCATATTAACAACTATATTTCACGGGTATGCCCACCTATTATATATGCGTATTTACACCTAATTATGAAACAGGTTATCAACATAAACAATTATATATACTGTGTTCAAGTCAAGTAAATTTAATGATCTAGAGGACATACCAGGCATTTGGGAAGTAGGCTCCTGGCAGGAGTGAGGCTATGACGGAAGATTTAACGATAAAGGTAATAGTAGCCGACGATCACGCTGTAGTCCGTGAAGGCATCACCCGCATTCTAGCCACTTCTGACAGAATTGAACTTGTCGGAGAGGCGGAAACCGGAGACCAGGCCTGGCTTTTGATCAAAGATTTGGTTCCCGATGTAGCTTTGCTCGACATACGAATGCCATCAATGACCGGGATCGACATTATAAGATCCATAAATTCGGCGAACCTTAACACTAAATCCTTGATTCTCACTAATTATGATAATCCAGATTATATTTTGGAGGCCATATCTGAGGGTGCCCATGGATACATTTTAAAAGCGATAGATCCAAGTTCTTTGATCAAATCGGTTATAGCAGTCTATGAAGGTGAGGTAGTTCTAGATCCAGAAGTAGCTAGCTTGGTTGCAAAAACTTGGCGGGAACGAAATTCTCGAACTAGTGCCACAATAGGAATTTCATCTTTAACAATAAGAGAAAAAGAAACTCTCAAATTGGCCTGCGACGGCCTCAGAAATAGAGAAATATCTGACGCGATGGGAATAAGTGTTCGTACAGTAGAAGGTCACTTCAACAGAATTTTTTCGAAACTGGGAGTGTCTTCGCGAACAGAGGCAGTTCTGCAGGCGGTTTCAGAACCAATTCAATGAAGGGCTAATACAACCTATAAAGAGTTAATCTGAAAATAAATTCTTTATATTTCCGATTACAGACCTTAAACCTTCATTTTGTGAAGTGCCCACCTGATAATTACGACCCTCATCCATCTTGGCTATCACAACTGTTATGTTGTCATGTCCCCCTCTATCATTGGCGATATCTATCAAAGATTTGAAAGCATCCTCTGGGTCTTCTTCGTCGCAAATTTCAACTATTTCTTCGGATTTGACAAGTCCATGTAATCCATCGGAACAAAGTAATATCTGGTCAAGTAGTACGAGTTTTACGGTACCGGAATCAACCTCAACAGTAGCATCCAATCCCATAGCCCTAGTTATTATGTTCCGTCGCGGATGATTTTCTGCTTGCTCTTCAGTAAGAATTCCTAAGGCAACCTGTTCTGCCACCCAGCTGTGATCGGTGGTGAATTGCTCGATGGAACCTTCTCTTAACAGGTAACCTCTACTATCCCCGACATGTGCGTAAATAAATTCATCCTCCACGACCATACCTGCTGTAAGAGTAGTCCCCATGCCCCTTGTATCATCTTCCTTGGATTTGTCGAAAATATCATGATTTGTCCTACGGACACTTTCACTCAAAATTTCCGCAAGATCATCCTGATCATCCGCAGACGACATAGCTTCAACTAAATGTTTAGGTAAATTGGTAATAGCCATTTCACTTGCGACCTCTCCTGCAGCGTGCCCCCCCATACCGTCCGCCACAATTAAAAGTGCATCAAAAAGCTCATTATCAGACCCTGTACCCAAAAGAGTGTGAAAAGCATCCTCGTTTTGTTCCCTGACTGAACCTACATCAGAACCTGCACCGAGGTTCACTAAGAAATATCCGGAATTTTTTTTCATATTCTTTCTCTATAATCTAAATCAGTTTGTAAAAATGGCACCATATGAGTGGATTGATTGCTATAATTCAGTGATAGAAATTGCATTCAACGATTTTGGAACAGGTCCATCTGGGTTATGTTTTCTGACATATCAACCATACTAGATGTAATTATATTCATTTTATCGGGGTTTATTGTAGCTAGTACTGTAGCTGCCATAGTATTTGTCGTTTGGACTTTCGGAAAAATGAACGAACGCTCAACAACGAAAGATTTACTAGATAAGATAAACAGTTCTGAACAAAAAACCAATACCTCTTTAGCCTTAAATACAGATAAGAACAGCGAATTGATCAAAGCTGCAATCATGATCATAGAAAGTTACGGACTGTCAGTTTCAGGCAATCAAAACCCATCTCTCCTAAATCAATTCGTGTCTAAACCTTCGATTGACCAAGGGTCTGGAGATCGTAGCATAAACAATATTTCTTCCGTACTAGAAAACAGCCAAGAAAAAATGTTGCTCGAGACTGGTCACGTACATATGAAGCACGGAGATTTCCCGTCTGCAATAAAAGATTACACCAATGCGATTGTGATCAATCCTACCTTTGCAGGCGCATACAACGCGAGAGGCATGGCCAACAGGAAAATGAAAGACTTTCATGCAGCATTACAAGATTACAACACAGCTTTGACTCTCCATAATAATCTGGCTGCCACCTACAATAACAGGGGCGTAATTTACATGGAGATCAGACAAATAGAGGCTGCTCTAACCGATTTCGACAAAGCCTTAAATATTGAACCTAATAACTCATTTGGATATTGCAACAGGGCAGTAGCTTATAACTATATGAGAGACTTCAACAAGAGCATAAGTGAAAGTACACTAGCCGTAGAAATAAATCCACAATTACCTGAAGCATATGTAGTTAGAGGAATCGCAAAAGTACAAATGGGGGCGACTTCGGCAGCAGATTTGGATTTTGAGGTAGCTGAGTCTCTTGGCTATAAGCGGGTAGATATCGAAGAGCGCTTATTTGCATTGAAAAAAGTGTGACGTCACGATTCTCAGTTTCAAATACCAGAGTTCTATTTTTAATAATCTCGCTTTTGGCCTGTTTTTTATCTAGCTGGTCTTCAGGAAAAAATGCAGCTGAAGTAATCGTCTTGACCTCATTCTGTACTCTCTTGGCATTCATATCGGTGCTAGACCATACCCATCATAAGATACCTAATAAACTCACCTTATATCCCATCCCAATGATGTTTTTTTGCAGTTTCTTGATGTCAAATATTTATGAGTTTTCGCTAAGTGAAATTTGGTGGGTCACCCCATTATTAGGAAGTCTTCTAGCTGGAACAATATTCGCTGTATGCTACTTCTTACCTAACACTAACTTAGGTGGAGGGGATGTTAAATTGGCAACTTTAATAGGCTCGATTACTGGATTCCCACTTTGTCTTGCTAGCTTGTTATTGGGTCTTTTAATTTTCGTTGTCAAACAAGCATTTACTAGAAATAAAGAAAGTTCTCCACTAGCGCTTTACTTATACTTCGGCACTTTAATCAGCATCATATTTGCACAACAAATATAGATATTATTTACCGAGAAAATATCGAATTTTGCTAGCAGCAATAGCTTCCGAAAGTCTTCTTGTTATTGGGATAGTCCCAACTACACTAGTACCCTCTCCTTCCGCTGAAATTATATCGACAGTACCTCCCACCCTCTCCGTCCTCAGCTTCAAATTAAGCAACCCAAAATGCCCGGCCTCTGGTACGTTACTTATATTGGATTGACTGAAACCAATCCCATCATCTTTTATAGAAAAAACTATACCTTTTTCATCCCACATTATTTCGACTTCTATTTCATCAGCACCAGCGTGATCAACCGCATTTAAAACGGACTGACGAATGATTTGATAAAGATCCCTGGCTACGGGACCGGGTAATCCACCTTTGTCCAGTCGGTTCGATGTATATGCTATTGTCATTGGATTGGGAACATTTTCAGATTCAAGGTCTTGGAAAAAGATTCTAAGTGTCTCCTCCAAGCCAACTACAGAAAGTTCGTCATGCCCTTTATCCCTGACAAGCTGTCTTAAATTTACGTCTGCGTTTTTTACCATGGCCACCAAATGGTCTATATCATCGGCAGTTTCTGCAACACCATCCAATGTTAGCTTTAGCAACCCGAGATGCATGAGTATGGCACTCAATTCACTCATAGTTTGATCATGAAGGTCAGCTGCCAATTCTTTTCTCATATCATCTCTGCCCTGCTCTATGGCATCAAATTGCTCAATCCGTCTCAATCTATATGCCATTATCTGAGATATCCTAGATATGAATTCAAGGGCTTTTTGAGGACTGTTTTCCGATAACTCGTTAAACGATTCTTTATCGACTCTAAAAAGTTTGCATTCTGTCCGGGCTATCACCCGAGCGGTTCTTGGGTATGAATCTAGAAATGCTATCTCTCCAATGACCGAACCTTGTTTGATCCACGCAACCGGTACCCATTTACCATTTACCGGTACTTCCACCAAGGCTTCACCTGAAATCAATAAATCAATACTGGTTGTAATATCACCATAATTTACAATTATTTCTTCTGAGTCAAAAAGTAATTCATTCCCATAATCCGCCAAATAATCAGTAAATCTGATTATTTCATGGCTACTCAATATAGGCTCATCCAAAGCGCCTTGATTATCAGTCATGGAATCTTCCCAAATCTGGCCTATTCTAACGACAGAGAAACGCATAGATTCAAAAAAGCTTTTGTAGAATTTGATTGAGTAGAAAGATAGTTCTCACCAGAGATCTCAAATTTTTCTTGAATCAAATCTTGGATGGTTTCAACACCCTCAGGAGAAATCTCCAATTCAGTGGCAATTTCCTGCACAGTCATTCCCCTGCATCCTCTTGAAATTACCTGCAGTTCTCTATCTGACAGATTACCTGAATCGGTTGAATGACGCTCATAATACCCTATTAATTTCTCAATCAAAGCATTATCGAGTATTAGATATCCCTGCATTACTTTTCTAACCACTCTTATTAATTCACCAATGTCATCAAGGGAATTTTTCAAGATATATGCTTTGGCTTCCGAATCGGTTTCAATTAGATCCTTAACATAAGACCAATCGTCATATGCTGACACAATTACTATAGATATTTCGGGGTTTTTCTCTCTAATAGTTTTACTAGCAGAAATCCCGTCAAGGCGAGGCATTCTAATATCAAGCACAGCCACATCTATCTGTAATTCAGAACATTGATCAACTGCTTCTATTCCGTCTTCACAAACGGATGCCACCACAAAATCTGCCTGTGTTTCTAATACACGCTTATAGGCGGTGCGAATAAAAGGGGAGTCATCTGCAATAAGTATATTTGCCATTCTAAGAACTGATTATTTCCTTGTTAGTAAGTCGGCTACTTCCTTAATTTCTTTAGTTAACTGGTCTATTGGAATAGTTCCATATTTATCCAGCAATTGACGGACCTGGGGCCGGACCTCTATTTTTTTAGCAAATAAGTCTCCCATATCTGATTTCTCTGCATCCGAATCGTTAATATTCGATACAGAAACTAATGGAGATTCAACATCTTCACTATCATCTCCTACGGACTCGTTTAATTCTCTAGAATTTTCGTCCTCATCACTATCAACATCGTCGAGAGACACCATCTGAAAATTTTTGGGTTTTTCAAATATTGCAGGTTCCACTGCGACTACTGGATCAACAGAATCACCATCGACACTGTCGCCTAGATCCGATTCAACCACCGTGTTTTGTAGTAACGGAGGTGTTCCATCTCCAATAGTTGGCTCAAAAACATCTTCATATATTTCCGGGTCCAACTCACTTAGGTCCCACAAGGCATCTGCGGCCGAGGTCTCACTTAGATTTTCATCTTCGGTCAAATCTGTGCCGGCAGGAAATTCTTGATTGCTTACTGGATTTGATTTGGAGTCACTATCAAGATCCATTTTAAATGTTTTCATTACATTCCCAAATTTGTCATAAATCGTTCTACGAATTGAGTCCATACCATCCATCATTACACTACTCCTGCAGATATGACCGAATATATACCCTTTACCAATCCTCCTGAACTGTCTTCTGGCGTGGCCAGCAATACCGTGGTAATTTTTGGAACTAGAAACATTACAACAGCAGACGCTAAACATGTTACAGCAAGAAAGGTGATAATTTTAAGATTATGCCCGCCTTCAGAAAATTTTGGTGCTAGGGCATTTGCAACAGTGAGAACCGCCACTGCTAAAATTATCGTGATCTGCAAGGTTTGAATGTTTCCCATCTGAAACACCTCCACTTGCGCGCAAAGTTCATTTGGGCTAGGAAGGTTGAATCCCCGTGAAGCCATCTCTGTTTTTTGTGCATCAGTAACGAATTCAAGAGACTCTTTAACATCTTTGATACATTTCTCTTTTTCGGAAACTCCCTGCACAGCCGACAACTTACCATTGAATTTGATAATGATTTCAAGGACAAAAACCAATATTAACGCCATTACGGAATGCATTGCCATCGTCAAGAATGTAAAAGTCGAGGCTGTAAGTTTTCTTTTGGTCCTCAGTTCAGTGATTCGCTGGGCATAATCAGAGCATAATTCTCCGATTTGGGCAGGATTACACCCGACTTCCACACCATCGACAAACATGCCAGACGTACGGGAGACTAGCTCACTACCAGTTTCCCTGCTAAATGTTTCCCAACATTCAGGAGCTGGTAGGCCAGATTCCAGCCTTGTCCGTAAGCGCTCCAAAGGATCTCTAAGGTATTGGTATGACTTTGTATCGATACGCCTGAGTGCTTCAGTTAGCGTCACTCCACCCGAACCAGCAATGCTCCCTATTGCCCGTAAAAAAACAGGAAGCTCTTCATCTATATTGGCTACCCGCGCCGCATCTCTCATAGCTAGAAATGCCGATGGGATGAGTGCCACACCCAATGAAGCAAAAATTGCCCCTGATGCAGTTACTATGCTGGTACCATTTTCCTTTAATATCAGGAATCCAAACACGCCTAATGAAAGTCCCACTGGGAACCCAATAAGGAAAAGGAATTTTGCTGCCTTACGGTCCGGGGTGGTCCCCGGAACAGGATCATAGGTGATTGTCTCGAAAGGAGCCACTTTATAGATTAGGAACACTCCTACGCTGGTGACGCCACACAACGTGAATAACATCAGGTATATAAAACTGGCCTCAGTTGAGCCCAATAAACTGGATACCTGTGACACAACCATAATTAGTGTGACAGCTACCAATACTGCGGCGTAAGCATCAGTCCATTTACGAAGATTTTCGACATTGCGTTCATAGTCGTTGGAATATAATTCTTTTTCTGCACGAGCCTCCTGCAGGACGAATTCAGATTCAGAACTACCTGAAGAAATCGAAGCCGAAAACCTCAATAGCAAACTTTTTACTCTTGGAGCTTTAGCTCTCTGAGCGACCGCTTGAAAAGCCCTTGTGTATTCCACTCCCATTGATCGAGCCATCAAATTAATGTACTCAAAGAAAACCGAAGTCAAATATCTCTGACGTCCACAGTATTCCAGTAGACGATCCCTAGTAACGCCACCCCTAGACAGGATCGCCATATAAGTCAACTGAGAGAATAAGTCGAACCCGATTACTTGGTTATCAGAAGAGACCTTCTCTATTTGCCTGCGCGAGGACGTTGTGGAGTTCATAAAAATTCGTCGTGTCCCTTTCGGAAAGGCGTTTCAACACTTCAGCCCTTCTTTCTAACTCTCCATATATATTTCTATACTCATCTGGCGGTAAACCTCTTTTCGAAGCGACTACTTGCTCCAAAAGATAGGTATTCATATAACCAGGGAATTCAAACTCATCGGTCGCCGGATTCCATTTGAAAACCTCAATGAAACCAAAAGAATTACTTTCAGGATCATATTCGATTATTTCACTTATACTTAAGCACCTTCTACCCGGACTGCCGTCCGGTAGCCTAACAGCGCTCATAATCACTACCATATTTAGATTGTCCACGTAGGTTTTGGGTACATTAATCGGATTACCAGTCAACCTTTGAATCAGTTTTTCAACAGATGCCGCGTGAAACGTAGCCATGCAGGCATGGCCAGTTTGCATGGCTTGAAACGCTATAGCCCCTTCTGCGCCTCTTATCTCGCCAATCACAATCTCTTCGGGGCGTTGTCTCAAAGCTGCAACAAGTAGATCAAACATCGTGACTGAAGCACTATTTTCTCCCCCACCTCTTACGACTTCTCGTATCCAGTTTTGATGAGGTACCTGTAATTCAGGGGTATCCTCAATACTCACAATTTTGGCATTCGGTGGTATGAAGGTGCTTATGGCATTGAGGATAGTTGTTTTACCAGAGGCTGTTTCACCAGATACAAAGGTATTCATACCCTCACTTAACATCAGTGAGATATAGGCTGCCATTTCATATGTGAGAGTTCCAAATTTGATCAGATCCAAGATACTGAGCGGCGTAGCGCTAAATTTCCTGATAGTGAAATTACTGCCTCTCCTAGAAACATCTCCTCCATACACGATATTGATTCTCGAACCATCAGGTAGAGTTGCATCAACAATTGGTTCCCGAATTGTTACAGGCCTTCCAATTTTTTCCGATAGCTGTATTACATACTGGTCCAATTCTTCCGAGTCAACAAATTCAATACTAGCCTTCAGGCCTCCAAATATTTTATGTTCGATGTATAACGGGCCAACACCGCTACAACTAATATCTTCAATATATGGATCTTCAACAAGGGGATCCATTACACCCATTCCAGCCTTTTCTCTACGCATCAAGTATTTGACTGCCCTGAATTGATCTTCTGTCAATTCCACTGATTTCCCACCCTTACCAGACTTCCCATCTGATCTTCCACATATTTCATCCACAGCGTTCAAAATAACTTCAAGACGTTCTTCTGAACCTGAGGCAGCGCGAAGTTCATCGATGTAATCCATCAACTGAAGGTCTATGTCATCTACTATTTGATCAACGCCTGGGGCAAGGGAAGGTTCCACTGCAAGATAATAATCTCTGGTATCTTCAGGATCATGGACTACATGAATAAACACTCCACCTCCCACTGGATATACCAAGTTCCGTTTCTGTTGGGTATCGGATCCCCTGCTAACAAATCCCAAGTATTCTGGTACCCCAATCTCATCGATTGGAAGTTTGGATACATAGGCTCCTAGATGCTTAAATTGCTCAGCTTGTTCTCTAAATTCAGTGGGCAATTTAGTCAACAATTTTTCGTCTAATACAAACTCTGAAGAATGTCCAACTCCGGCATTTTGCAAAAACCCTCTGATTCCCTCTTTGAAGGATATAGAGTGTCCATTAGCCGAACCATTCCCATTTTCATTGCCACGGGATTTTCCCATCTGGACTATAACTTTAAAGTTTTTGAGGTTAAAAGCCATCGAATTTCTCTACTTAAGCCTTGGCTCGGGAAACTGGAACTATACGAATTCCCATACCGGGTTCAACTTCAAACCCCAAAATATTACCAGTCCTCATATCAGCCCCACGTATTTTCGCCACTTCCATAGTTTTGACCAGGCTGGTTCCTGATGCGCTCACCTGTAACCTCAAATAGGCATCACATATAGACCTAACTCTCAGAAGGAAATCTTCATCAAAAGCGTTTTCATGAACAGTACAGGCTATAACTTGACCCCTTTCGCAAACATTCTTCATTTCGTTAAAGAAATCTTGTATTTGTTCTCCTCCTGCCCGCGAAACGAGTGTGGTAAGTGAATCAATAACTATCATGCGTGATGATTCTTGCTGCCATATATGTTCTGATAGTAATTTAAAGAACAAATCAGGATCTTCATTTTCAGCGGATGAGCTTAAAGGGAAAATTTGCAGTTCGTTGAGTAGAAAATAATCAGTAGCATCCTGGCCCAAACTTTCCATCTGCCTCAGCAGTGCATGCACATTTTGTTCGGTGGTGTAAATGCTCGCCCTGTGACCAGCATTTAAAGTTCCCCAAAGCAACTGTTGGGCAAAGGTACTTTTTCCTGATGCATCTTGGCCTTCAATAAGCATCACAGTGTTATAGGGAATCCCACCTCCCAGCCTTCTATCTATTTCTGTACTCCCAGTTGTTATGACAGATACTTCTTCAGTAGTCATTTGACCGCCCTAGAACATTTTATGTTTCCTAATATTTAGACTTCTTAATTTTCTCACAATACTAAAACGTTTAACATCTCTATTGGATCGAACATATCGAAGGAAACGAGTATGAATTGTTTACTCCATTTGGTAAAGCGACTAAAAGCGTTCCAGAAACCTGAGGTTCTCCATTTAAGTTAACAGTAAGCATCATGGTTTCTCCTGGATTGAATGTATCAGTCTGATAATTGTCATCCGCAATGGAATATGTCCATTGATTAGGTTGTAGCGGTGGAGTCCCTTTGACTGGTATTTTCATATCCGTATTATTGGCATCTGTATTAAGAATCACAAAAATATCCAATTTTTCTTCAATTTCAACAGCATCAAATGCAGTACCACCGGTATTTTTTATTTTGAAGTCAGTGACACAGGCCACAGCAGATAAATCTTGTGTTTCGACCCCATCAATGGTCAACAAAACTCTATATCCACCTTCATTTCTAGGAGTGGTAATCGTAGCTGACCATATTTTAAACCTATAGGGATCGATTTCTGTGGCAGTTCCAGTCAAATTAAAACCTACCACCGGCTCCCAATAATACTCACCATTGTTCAAATCTGTATAAGGACTCCCCCAAGTACTTGCATCATTACTTATTTCTGCTCCCATCCCATGATAATCAAGCGATATCTGGGTATTACCAGTTCCTCTCCTACTAGTTTCCACAGGCGAGGTAATAATTTTGGTAAGAGCAAATCTAGCTGTGGCATTAGCTGGGCCCAAAAACCAATAGCAATCGATTTCATTAGTAACAGTTAAAGTGCCCGTTCTAGCTATACCAGGATATATACGTTTGCATCCCTCAACATCATTTACGTTATGCTTCGTCACATCTTCGTAACTAGCCTTGAAATCCTGAGTGCTAGTAATCTCTATCTTTGTGCTCACTTTATCTGCGATCGTTTCTGCAGCATTTTTATTGGCAACAGCCAACAGTTCCGCTCCAATTTGGTTGGCTTTAAACATAACCACAACTGCCGTTAGAAGTACCGAAATTATGAGTAATGCAGAGATACTTGTTCCCATATCAAATTAGCAGCCCGTATTGGTAAATCTCTATTGTCCAAATTGGAACTGATATACAGATTTGATTCCGTTAGCAGTGTTGAATTCAAAATTATATGTTTTTACAGCTGACTCTAGTTTATTTGTCGCACTGAGAGTCACATCGATCTCAATCGTTTCACCTTCGGTCCAGTAGCCAGTTTTATTGGTTCCATCTTTTTTCTTAGCTACCCAGCTTCCCGGGCAAGCATTATCGTTGTTGCATAAGACAACAAATTTAGATCTATCGATTGAAGAGATATAAATATCAGCTTGGTCTAAGAAACTGATCTCTGTGCTACCAACATTTTTTATCCAAGCTCGAACTGAGGTAGGGGTATTTGGTGGAGCATGAACCGCTGTAATTTCCACGTCCGTCTCAATTCGTTGTGACAGATCTCGCTGTGACTGCACAACCGATTGGCTGCTGCTACCAACTATTGGGGTTAGGGTCGTCATTACCAACCCCGCGGCAGTGACTCCTGCTATAACCAGCAGAGCAGTGACAATAACCTTATCCAACTTATTTACCTCAAAATATCAAGAACTGTAGAGTTTCAGGAGGCCTCTATAGAGATGCAAACTAATTTGTGTAAATCGGAAATTACCTGCGAATAAACTGCTGGCGACATTGGATCATTACCTGAATACATTTCATCCAGCATCGACATATTTTTTAATATGAATTTCGACATCAATGGACTTATCATTGCCGAATTCTCATATGCTTCCAAAATAGGAAACAACCTCGCTGCCGTAAGGCCTTTTTCTTTGGCTTCCCCCATCCAAGCGAGTAGATCGTTCAAGGTACCTTTGTTATTCTGATCCGCTGACAAGTCTAAACCTGCTTCAGAACCGAAATATGTCCTAGGAACTCCGTTAGCTACCGAAGGAGGTGCAGCTGGTGAAGCTGTGATCGGCGATGCCCCTGACTGAACCATCTGCTGAGATGTAGCTAGTACATCAGACTTTCGCAGCCAAGTATCTCGCATATCTATCAAAATCTGGCGGATTTCAGTCTTGAGAATATTTACTTCATCCTCAAGAGCCTGAATCCTTTGTTCCAGTTGTGAATTAGAAGTGGTCATATGTCACCATAACAATCCGAGTATATCAGGTTACTGTAGATTCATGGTCGGTGATAGTTCTGGTGGGGTCTTCCTGGATATTATCAAAGAACCTCCGGTACTTGGAATTATCTCTATTGAAAATTCCGTGTTAGAGCCGAGCGCAGTTTTTGCCGGAATTGCATTCGGTATCTGAGGCGCATTTGCTGGTATTGCGTTTGCTGTAGCATTAAGAGTTATCGTTATTTCAGCCACTTCTCCCTCTTGGAGAAGATTCGGAAGTGCTGCATCTCCAACTATTTTCCTTATAGATATAGCACGTATGATTCCATCATCCCGCTCGTCTAGTACAACAGGAGGTCCTGCATCGTACGCCGCAGTGATAATTCCGTCGGTCGCGTATCTTTGATTTTTATCCACATATATAAAAGCTAAATCTGCTCGGTTTATAGAAGATCCGGTCGATCCAGTCGCCGGTTGTAGCTGCACAAACAAGGTCTGAACTCTAGCACCTACCGCCTGAGCGACTATTGCACCCTTAGGAGCAAAGGTAGAGCTTGCCTGGTTAATACCAGCTTGGGCGGTTGTCTTGGCTTTCTCAGTACTGAATAATCCGGTCGTCATAACTGTAAAAGCAAACACCGCTGCTACAACAATGAATGCGATCAATATGATAGCTGTTTCAAGACCTGTAATCCCTCTTCTATCGGAATAGAGATTCTGCATCCGGACAAAGACTTTATTCATAGGATATCCCCGATATCAATCTTTTATTAAGCAACACCGCTCGGTGATGACCCATCCATTCTAACAGGACTGTCTTCTGCTTTTGAATACATTTATAAAAATCAATTTTTATAGAAACCCCAACATGAAAGGAGCCCAGAAATGCTCTACTACGGCCGCGACAATAACCATTCCGAAGGAGATAATCGCCAGGACAACTACAGCATTCAGAACTTTGAAGAACCTTGAATCAGTAGGCTTGTATAAAGTTACCCCTCGTGAGAAGAAAATAGCCGCTAGGGAACCACTAAGATAGGCTAAGCCTTCCAGCAAAACATGCGGACTAAGAGCCACAGTAGCTATTAGGGCCAACAAAACTGGACTCGCAGCAGCAGCCATGTTCACTTTTACTGCAGTTACAAGAGTTATTGCCCAAACGCCTGCATTCCAACCCAGAGCCATGCTTGTCCCTAATCCTCTGTATATGAATGCAAAGATAAAAAAGACTATCAGCACATACGTATTTATACGTAGGAAAGTCATTCCGTGAGCAAATCTCTCTGGCGACAAGTCAGTACTGGTATACGCAGTACCACGGTCCATAATAAAGGTGTACTGCTCTTGAAGAGTCGCTTGAGGCAAAACAAGTCCGACTACAGCATAGGCCAAAACCATACCTATAAATAAAATGGTTACAGAAATAATACTTTTCCGGTTCGCCTCCCAACCGCTCATTCCCACTTCCCATATCCTGTCCCGATTTATCCTCTGAATCTGGTTGACTCGAGGAACTATGGCTGCGCAGGCCAAAGCTATAGAGGCCAAGCCTGCTTGAGGTATAGCAAACGACATGGCAATAATTGAACTAATTAAAACTGCTAAAAATGCCTCAAACCCAATTAAGATGTTCCATTTTCCGTCTGAGTCCGCAGGAAAATGATTGAAAATCGCGCCTAAAATAGACCCTGGCTCATCAGCAGATTGTATTTTTAACAACATATCCAACCACCTCATTTGATAGGTTATTTTCAGAAAATGATTTGAGTAGTATTAAAATACGCTCAATTTAGTCAATACGAAAGGTAAAACGTGACAACATTACTACTGTTATCCAACAATCTAATGTTCCTACCCAGAATCCAACAGGCTGCCGGTTCTACTGTGTCTATAGTTAGAGCTTCCGATCTTAATCGACTCGAGGAATTAATATCTGAATTCGCTATAGACATAGTCGTCGCTGATTTGGAGTACGACCAAGATTTTTGGCATAAGGCACTACAATTGTTTCAGGAAGATCAGGAACTTAACCCTAAAATGATCGCCTATGGCCCACACGAAGACACCAATTCCATGGAATTGGCCCGTTCACTTGGGTGTAGTCCAGTACTAGCCAAAGGAGCATTCATCAACAAATTAAAGACTATTCTAGATGAAGCCCGCAGCTAAATTCCTAGGGTATTCTGTCAATTGCTTTATTTACCCATGAGCTCATTTCATGGGGCATGGTTACTAGGTCAGAGTGACAAACATAATTTGAATTTAGTTGATCCATCCCAGTCACACCCATTAGGCCCATAGCTATTTTTATTTCCTCTTCTAGTATTTCGAGAACCCTTACCATACCTGGCACCCCGCCAGCTGCTAAACCCCAACCCTGCATTTTGCCAACGGCAACAGAAGTTGCTCCCATAGCAACAGCTTTTACCACATCAGATCCTCTCTGGACACCACCATCCAAAACAATTTCGGCTTTACCATCAACCGCCTCGACGATTTCTGGAAGCATCTCCATGGTCCCTTGACCGTGATCAAGTTGCCTACCTCCATGGTTTGAAACCCAAATAACTTCAACCCCATGCTCAATAGCTATTTTTGCATCCTCCGCGGTGGCTATTCCCTTCAGCATGAAAGGCAACCCAGCCTCCGCCTTTATCTTATCGATGCTCTCCCATGTCACAGAAGCCTGCCACTTCGGGTCGACAGGGTTTCTTCTCGAGACGGGTGTCCATCGGCTTAACATAGGCCGCTCTCTGCGACTGTAATTCGCGGTATCTACAGTAATACAGAAACCTTTGTAATCAGCAGCTTTCGCCCTAGCTATCATTTCTTTGGTCCAATCCCAGTCTCCATGTATGTAAAGTTGATAAGATTTGACAAAATTTGTTGTAGCAGAAGTTTCCTCTAAGGACGGCTGAGTCACTGAACTTACCACATGCATAGTTCCAAATTCTCCTGCCGCAGCTGTAGCAGCGGCTCCACCTTCCGGTATGAACACTTGAAGGGACCCGATAGGAGCGAGTAAAACAGGTATACGTATTTTATGACCAATAAATGTTGTGGAAGCATCAACACTAGAAACATCAACTAATACTCTTGGTCTGAAGGCGACCTTGTCAAAAGCTAATCTATTTCTTCTCATTGTGGTTTCAGACTCTGAGGCTCCGGTCAGATAATCCCATGGGCCTTGAGCTAAATTTTGCCTAGCTCTCTGAATAATTTGCTCAACCGTGACGTATTTAGAAAAATCTTCAGACAAAGCATCCCTCCACTAAAGTCTTTATTTCAAACCTATATAAATCCATTGTAAATTGCAGTGGTAGTATAACGAAGCAGAGAAAAATGTTAAGCCCAGAAATTTCATGACTCCTAAGGTGAGACTATTATGAAATCTGAGATCCGAATATGCTCTTTACTCCCAAGTACCACGGAAATTGTTTGTGAACTTGGCTTAAAAGAAAACTTGGTAGGAATAACCCATGAGTGCGATTACCCTGCAGGGATACTTGGTGTACAGGTCGTCACTAAAAGTCTAATAGACCACACTGGGAGCACCTCGAGCCAAATAAACACCCATATTTCTGAGGCGTTACATAATGGTTCGGGGATCTATGCGATCGACAACGAAGCATTGAGCAGGGTCGATCCTGACATAATACTCACGCAAGAACTTTGTGAAGTCTGTGCTGTTTCTTACAACCTTGTTGAAAAAAGCGTAAGAACGTTGAGAGGGAATCAAAAAATCCTTTCCTTTGAACCTTCAAATTTGGAAGGGATCTTAGATTCAATATTACAGATCGGAAAACAGACAAGTACTGAATCAAAAGCTTCTTCAATAGTGGATCAAGCTTATTCAAGAATAGATTTTATGAAGTCTCGATCTCTTAAATCATCTAAAACTCCTCGAGTCCTGGGTTTGGAATGGTTAGACCCTCCCTTTATCGGGGGTCACTGGGTTCCTGAGATGATTGAAATTGCTGGCGGGACACCAGCATTAGGAAAGCGGGAAGAACCGTCAAGGCAGGTAACTTGGGAAGACGTATCAAAATCTTCTCCTGAAATTATTGTTCTAATGGTTTGCGGCTTTGATCTCTCAAAAACTATTGAGGAATTTGATCTAGTGAAACAATCTGATTTTTGGAAAACCTATGAGGGGGAAATATATGCTGTTGATGGGTCCGCCTACTTCAGTAGACCCGGTCCGAGAATAATAGATGGCGTAGAACTTTTGGGAGAGATCATAAATCCAAATATTTTCAGTAGAAAAACTGGTCCTAATGCGTGGAAAAAAATAAATTAGATGTTGCGATAGGCCACAGACAGCCGCCTAACACCTTCTGTAATTTCATTTGCCTCAAAAAGAGTGTAGGTTAGCCTTAAGTATCTGCTAAATTTGCCAGATTCGGAAAAAGCATTTCCAGGTCTATAAGACACGCCGTTAGTTTCTGCTGATTCCAGAAATGTATCTGAATCAAATCCTTCAGGGAATTTTAGCCAAAAATAGTATCCGCCTTTCGGAAACGAGTACGATACTACTCCACCGAGATACTCAGAGAGACTTTTGTCCATCTGTACAGCCCTTGAAAGGTACTCCTCCTTCAAATTCAATACATTTGAGTCGAGGTAGCCAAGATCTATCACTTCTTTAATCAACGCCGAAGCGTAATGATTAAATCCACCTCCACTAAAAGTCAAAGCAGCATCAGAGAATTTATCAATAACTTTTTTCGATGAATGAATCCAACCTGTTCTCAACCCTGGAGCCAAAATCTTAGAAAATGATCCAAAAGATATAACTTTATCCCCGTAGTCGAAGTTCATCATTGGCTTATAGGTGTGTTTACCGAATCCAATGAGTTGATAAACTTCGTCGGCGAATATTTGAAAGTCGTATGCATTAGCTAAATCTACAAGATGCTTTCTTCTAGTTTCATCGATTGATGACCCAGTCGGATTCTGAAAAGTAGGAATCGTATACAAGAATTTTGGCCGAAGACCGCTTTCCAGTATTTCTTGGAGAGCCCCTGTGTCGATCCCATTCTCATCTGTTGAAATTCCCACAATATTGAGGGAATGCTCTCTAAAAATTTTTTCTATTACAAAATAGGTGGGTTCCTCCACCATCACAGTATCTCCCGAATCAGCGTATAAAGTTGCCGCAAGATCCAACGCTTGAGAGGCTCCTGCTGTAAGAAACAAATTATGTGGATCTACATTTGGTAGATATGCATCTTGCCCTGAAAGAAAAGCCGCAAGACTCTCCAAAAATGGACCGAATCCCTGAGTAGCACCGTACTGCAGAGGTGAGTTATCGCCCTTATCGAACATCTTTGAAGAGGCCTCTTTGACCTCTTCAAATGGATGTAGCCGGGGCGAAGGGTGACCCCAGCCGAGATCTATGATGCCGGGCTTTATATCAACTAGTAAGGAAGCAAGGTCTGTTGCCATTTTATGAGGGCTCTATCCTATCGGTTTTTTAAACAAGCATACATTCTCCACAGGTGAAGAATATCCCAAATTCCATCGATCAGCGACATAATTCATCGTTAGTGGTCGGTAGAAACTTACATGGGTCGGGTCGAGCCGATAGTACCAATCTTCGAATTTAATCCCATCGTATAAAATCGATGTCATAATTCCGATCAATCCTCCAGGCCTTACAAGATCGTGCAAAATTTGGAAATCCTTATTTGGATCTAAAAAATGCTCTACGGTCTCAGTGCAAACAATGAAATCATAAGATCTTTCTAAATTCTCAAGTCTGTTATCAAAAATAGGATCGAAAACCTCCATTTTAAAGCCGTCAGATTCCAGCATGCCAGACAATGTGGGGCCCGGGCCTGCACCGTAGTCTAGACCAAATTGACCAGGTTCTAGATAAGGAGTTAATTCATTCTTTAATTTGCCTAGAAATTCTCGATAACCCGTATCGGTTGGAGAATTATTGTGTTCAAGATATCGGTTCTTTTGTTCATCCAAACTCAGGTGATAGATACTTGGGACAAAGACCAATCCGCAGAGATCACAGGTGAAATAGCTGCGCTCCAGATTTTTCCTCATACTAACAAATAGCAGTCTTGATTCATAAGACAGGCAAAGGGGGCATTTCTTTTCAAAGTTGTCAGAGTTCAATCTTTATTTTCAACAATTAATTGGTAGCGCATACGGGATTCGAACCCGTGATCTCCGCCTTGAGAGGGCGGTGTCC
>CAYMZR010000024.1:0-23623 GCA_964394975.1 uncultured Dehalococcoidia bacterium
TTGCTAAGAAATATTTTGGAGATACCCACATTCGTAAAAACTTAATGATGAATGGATACAGAGAATAGACACTCCAGGATAAAACGATTGTTAAAAATAGACCGTGTATCGAGAAAAATTGGAGAAAAGTAGTTGTGTTAGTAGTTCTTTCTATCGAGTTGAAAAAGGTTACAGTGTTGAGATGATAAGGAAGAAATAATAGATAAGCTACAGCCATAGCGTAGGCAGATTTTCCGAATGTTCTGAAAAAGATCAATATACCTAAACCACCAGTTTGCCTAATTTCTCCTATTAGCAGAGCACCAACTACAACACTGGCATAGACAGGTACATCCCAGGTGTTAATTGCCGCCAAACAACCAACTGCCAACCCTAGGAATGATAGATTTGCTACCTGCTTCCACAATACTTGCTTTGTCTCATTCAGAGTTATTTGAAGGGACATACCTAACACTAAAAGAGTAAAAGGAATAGAAATTAAATGGGCATGTAGATCTGCAAAAAGGAACGTAAAGAATGGGAACTCCGTTATCTCGTGTCCAGGAGGGTCGGGTGGCATCATTCTACTACTTCTCCAATAATCGAAATCTGCAAGAATGTTCGAACCAAATCTGATTGAATCCCATACTTGGTAGAGACCGTCCAGATTGCCAATTAAGCATACGAAAAACATAGAAATCACCCCGGCCACAGCAGGGGGGATCATATTTGTTTTCTTGTTCCCTATGATCAAGTTTCTTCCTATGGAATATGCTGAACAAGACGCTAGCGCAAAGAAAGTAGCAATTGCCAAGTTATAGGCCACTTCTGTAGTTATCGCAGTTAATTGGATTAAAGAGGCCACTATAAACTGACCCCAGTAATAATAATTTAGATATCCGCCTGAAAACCAAGGATCGTATGGAGGCATATAGGTTGATTTGACCACGGCATTCAAATACGCCAGATCCATCGGTTTTTCACCGCCTCTATACGGATGCCATAGATCGGGATTCATCATTCTGATAAAAATAAATATCAGGAACAATCCTAGAAATAAAGTTTCGAGGCTTAATATTTTTACCCAATTGTTTTTAAAATATGTCCATATATCCCGGTATACCCTCACGGTTATTGACATAGAAACTAAGGTGACTATTCCTATAGCAACCCATAAAGTAGATCTTCCGAAGCTTAAGAGATGCAGGCTAGATAAAAACCAGGTGATGAAACATATTGCCAGTAGCCCTACGGTTTTACCCAACAAATATCCTTTGTCGTCAAACCTTGAAAACAGCTGATAGCTGATCGGAAATGAGATCAAAGAAATAAGGGCCAAATATCCGATCCAATGTGGGACCGGGTATTGGTTTGCCCTAGATTCTTTGCTTACTATATCCGACCATGTACCCCCTTTTTGTTGGCTGATTTGTGTTTTCTCAGACATCATTAAGTCGTGAAATAGTTCTTTACTGTTGGGTTGAGTTTGACCATCGGATATAAAGTTGATTGCATTTTGTTCAATGATGGCTTTTAGTTCGTTGGCCCTCAGTTTTTTTGTGTTAGAGAAAATAATTACTTTGGGATGGTCATATACGGAGAAACTTTCATCTGCAAACCCCCCGTTGATACTAAGACCTTCATCGTATCGAAATGATTTATTTATTGATTTCAGATTCGTCCTAGCAAAAGAATCTTCATACATTTCGATTTTTGCAAAAGACATATGGGAGTCTTCTATATGCGCTGGTTTAAATCCTAGATCACCAGAGAACAAGGCCTGGTAATATCCGGTCATCAAGGGATATCGTTGGGGAATCCTAGTGACCGTACCGTAAAGACGATTACTGAAAATTATCAAATAATCTGATTCTGATAGATGTGTCGTCATTTTGTTTAACTTTGGTGGAGTGTCAGGGTCATAAATCGGAAGTTCCCGAACTTTATATTTTTCCAGATTTGGAAGACTTTCCTCCCAATGTTCCTTCAGGAGAATAGAGTTATTTGGTACGTTTTCAGTGATCCATTCGGAAGCCGCCACCCCTGGATGGGCGGTGTTATATATGTTTTGGTAGGCTAATCCCAAAACAATTGTGGAAATGATTACTAGAACGGATAGTACATAGCCAACTAATTGGATAATTTTTCTATACTTGCTTGCCATCTCCACTAATAGGAGGCTGGCCAATATTGCAAATAATGGGATTATAGGTAGTAGATATCTTGTGAACTTAACTTCAAAACTACCAACTATAAGGGCATAAGGAATAATCCAAGATATGATTAATAATTTTCCTAAAGCCTTTTCTCCTCTCAATATGAAATTGAATATTATGGCCAAAAAAGCAATGGATGAACTAATGACAATCATCAGGATTGAATTAGATACAATGAGTACAAGGCCTAGCATAAGAAAAATAAAAACGGTGAAAATTCCTGATTTCCAGTGTTGTTTAGATACTAAGGCCGAAGATATTCCAACCAGTCCTATAATTGTGAATGGCCATCCAATGGCCCATTTTCCTAACTGGACTATCTGATATAGGTAAGGCGTTGTGTCAATATACTGTCTTGTGTACGGGTAGTCTCTAATTCTTCTTACCATTTCAGACTGCTCTTTGTTATCGGCAATAAATTGGCTCCAATCAAGTACTGCATACGGTTCAGCTAATACAAATGCAACCAATCCTGCGATTAAGCCAATACCCATGTTTTTGCTCGCAGTGGAAATGGGGAATCGGATTTTGCTAGGTTCAAAGTAATAACCAATGGAAGCTGTTAGGTGCGCGAATATAAAGACGCCTAAAATTGGGAAAATACTTATCTTTGAAGCTAATCCTAATCCGATTAATATTCCAGCTATTATGGAGTCTTTTAAGGCTCCATTCTTTGTAACACGGTGTAGGAAAAACAAAGTCCAAATGGAAAAAAGAGTTACAAAGGTGTCAAAAGCAAAGAAGTTTGAAAGCTGGATATGAATTACTGAAAATGCGACTAGGACACTTGCTAGCAGGCTGACCTTATTTCCAAAGCAAGTCCTTGCCAACAGAGCTGTCCCAATTATAGTCCCTAGGTCAGCCAATGTAGAAATCGATCTGGCCATAATTCTGGAGTCAAATATTTCAGATCCGGTGATCAGCTCCCAAAATGATTGGACAAATTCCAATAAATAAATTGGGAAACTACCATAGGCAAACCAGTTTGGATTCCAAGGGCTGCTGGATTGATCAAAAATTAATGAGAGATTGGAATAACTCGGAAATTCTATTTCCCAACTCTTCATCAATATAGCTCTTTCGTCTGGATGAGGGGTGAAGCCGAATCCTTGATCCCAATTTATCCCATTGAGCCGGAGAATTGAGGCAATAGCCAATATTAGTATCAAAGATACCCAATATTTTTTTTCATGGCTGCGCATAGACCAAATCATTAGTATTTTTTTATGCACCGTTGGCGAAACTTATTAGAAGATTGGTCATAGATTATGATTCTTTATAGATATGATTGACTAGGTTATTCATTGAGGTAAAATCCTTTAACTTGTGAATTTTGTGCCCTTTTCTGAATTGGTAGGAGTAAAAGCATGGGAGTGGATAGAGATTATAAATGCAGGGTTATTAAACCAGACGATTTTAACGAATTTTGGGGATTGGCCATAGATGAATTAGCTGGAATAGAACTTAATATCGCATGTGAGGAGGATAAACTCAGATCAGATGAGAATACCACTGTGTATCAAGTTTTCTTTGACAGTTTGGATCGCGTTAGAGTATCTGGCTGGTATTCAGTTCCAAATTCCCCGAAGGAACGGCTGCCAGCCATTCTTTTAGTCCCTGGATATCAGAGTGACCCTCCGATTCCAAAAGACTGGTCTGCTAAAGGCTATGCGTGTTTGTCTATAAATCCGAGAGGAAAAGTCAGAAGTAGAAACCAATTTGATCCTGGGTATCCTGGATTACTTACACATAGAATAGTGGATAGAAATACTTATTCGTATCGAGGTTTCTATGCTGATGCCTGGCGTGGTGTGGATTTTCTATTAAGCAGAAAGGAAGTGGATAGCGACAGAATAGGGGTGGCGGGTAGTAGCCAGGGGGGTGGCTTAACAATAACAACTTCGGCTATGAGGAAAGAGATCAAAGCTGCTTCTGCAGGAGCGCCGTATTTGTGTGGGTTCATGGACGCTATTGAATTAACGGACACTTATCCCTACCAAGAAATTAATGACTATCTCCGTGCAAATCCAGATAGTTCAGAGCAGGTGGAGAATACTCTGGCCTATTTTGATGGTATATCGTTCGCTGATCAAATAAGCTGTCCGATCATAATCAATTTAGGGTTACAAGATAACGTTTGCCCCCCTGAAACAGGATATTCACTTTTTGAGGCGATAGGTAGTAACGATAAGAAGTTATTTGAATATGATGGTCATGGCCATGAGGCAGGAAGATATGTGCATTCCGCAATAATAGATCAATTTTTTGACGAGCATTTAAAAAGGTAGAGCAGAAATGATCGATAACAGACCTCTAGACTTTGGACAATTTTGGTATTCACTTGGGAAAGAGTTAAGTGAGATTCCTATGGCTGCGGAGACTGAAACACTCAACATACGTTCAACTGACTTCGCAGATCTCTACGGAGTTCATATGTCTAGTATAGGACCGTACAAAATTTACGGATATCTCAGCGTTCCAAAAGGGGACGGTCCTTTCCCTGTCATTTATTACGTCCCTAAGAATGCTAGTGTCTTGGAAATAATCCCACAAGGAACATCTAATCAAATAAGAAGTAGATACATCACTTTTTCTGTTGCTTGCAGAGGAATGAGAACGTCGGACAGCCCTTATTCTGCTATGTATCCTGGTCAACTGACAGATGGGATTGAATCAATGTCTACATACGTTTACAGAGGTATAGTAGCGGACACACTCAGGGGGTTAGACTTTTTGTTGACATGCCCTTACATCGATAAATCGTCGATTGTGGCTTGGGGAAATGATAATGCTTTGTTGGCAGGAGCTTTGCATGGGGCAGTCACTCATATAGTTTCGACCCCATCTTTTCTATATGACTCAATCCAACAAGCATCGCAAACTTCCACATACCCTTTGGAAGAATTTAACGATTATCTTAGACTGAATCCAGAAAAAAGGGACGAAGTTTCTAAAATTCTTGCCTATTACGACCTGAAATTTCACGCATCTGCCATAACAGCTGAGACTCTTATTATGGCTGACCATGAAGGAGGCCTTCATGATAGTAAAACCCTTTCTGAATTCAAAGAAAATATGAGTGGCCAAGTTACATTGCACACTTCGGAACAATCAAGTTACAGAGACGGGATGTTTGCTGAAGAATGGGTGACAGAAAAATTGTTTGGTCATGATGCAGCGCCAATTGTGCCCAACCATTGGAAATCTAAATAAACTATTAGGAGTTCTCTGTGAATAATGGTGATAAGCACATACCAAGTGGTATTTCTGTTCCCCAATCTTTTATCGATGGACCCGTTGATATGGGGCTTATCAAAGAATTTGTTTCAGTTGCAGAGGATCTTAGATATAAAGGTCTTTGGGTACAAGAAAAAATCATTGGAGAAATCTCTTCATTAGAGCCAATTAATCTTCTCAGCTATATATCGTCATTAACATCAACTGCGGATCTTGGAGTTGCTGTGATAATAGGATCCACAAGAAATCCTATCTTACTAGCCAAAGAACTGGCTTCTTTAGATCAGATGTCTGGCGGAAGGTTAATACTGGGCTATGCATTAGGTGGCAATCTCAGAAACTATTCTCTAATGGATGGTCCGGATTCTAAAAGAGTGCGCCATTTTATTGAATCATTGAATGTTATAAAAAGCCTGTGGACGGAAGATTCCCCTAACATAGAAGGTGACTTCTGGAACTTTGACGGCCTGCCAATTTATCCCAAGCCATTACAAAAACCGCATCCGCCAATTTGGTTTGGTGGTCGGCATCCGGATGCTTTAAGACGAGCTGTAAAATACGGGGACGGATGGATGGGAGCTGGATCTACAACTTCTGATCAATTTGTAGAACATATGGGAATAATTAAAAAGGAATTAAATTATCTCAATAAATCTGAGAATGATTTTAAAATATCTAAAAGGGTTTATGTTGCAATAGATTCAGACAAGTCTAGAGCTGAAGAAAAGTTGAGGACTTGGTTTAAAGCGAATTATGGCAACCCGGATCTTGGGTCACAGGTGTCGATATGGGGAACTAGCGATGAGATCATTCCTGAACTGCAACGTTTGATTGACTCTGGTGCCGGTATGCTAATGTTCAATCCAGTTTTTGACCATATGTTTCATTTGGAAACGATGGCAGAAGAGGTGATTCCTTTTTTGACCGCTGGCAACTAGTCGTTTATCTTATGCAACCATAGATATTATGCATAGCCTTATAGGTGCCAAAGAGATGGAGGGATATTTTGACCACTGAAAATTTCGTTAATTCACAAATACTTGTTGATACTGAATGGCTAAATGATCATATAGATGATCCAAATATCAGGATAGTGGATTGTGATATGTTCGATTCATACTCACGGGCACATATAAAGGGCGCTGTTGGGATAAAAGTCCACCACTATATCAAGCATCCTCTCTATCCTGATGACTCCACGTCATATCCATGGGTAGCAGAACCTGAAGTTGTGAAAGAACTTTTTGAGAGTATGGGCATAGGGGATAACACAACCGTGGTGAGTTATGACAGTGGTGGAAGTCTTTGGGCTAGCAGGGTTTGGTGGGTGTTGAACTACTACGGTCACAAAAATGCAAAAGTGCTAGATGGTGGATGGAAAAAATGGTTTGATGAAGGCCGGCCAGTGTCTATAGACCCACCAGTACCAATGGAAGTGACGTTTACTCCGTCTTCTGATGAAACGTTGATATGCACTTTGGATCAGGCTGTTTCCAAGATTGACGATTCAGACGTT
This sequence comes from uncultured Dehalococcoidia bacterium, assembly GCA_964394975.1. GTDB lineage: Bacteria > Chloroflexota > Dehalococcoidia > Lucifugimonadales > UBA826 > UBA11996. The sequence goes on from CAYMZR010000024.1 coordinate 6,949, forward strand.
GTTTTTCTAGATGTGAGATCGGATGGGGAATGGGACGGGACAAATTCTAGAGGTAATTCTAGGTCGGGTCGGGTTCCTGGGTCTGTACACTTGGAATGGTTGAACTTCATAACAGATGACAAGTATCACACTATAAAAAGTCCGAGTGAGCTAAGGAATATGTTAGAAGCTATCGGTGTTACTCCTGAAAAGGAAGTAATAACTTATTGACAGGGTGGAATCCGTGCGGCGCACGGAGTGTTTGTACTTACCCTTTTAGGGTACGAGAATAAAAGAAATTATGACGGCTCGATGGGTGAGTGGGCTAATCGCACCGATACGCCTTTAACAATGTAATTCTTCAGGCTTAATAGAACCTCTAGAATTCAAAAATGGAGATACTATGGGTAGATCGATTCACCATCCTGTTGGACTGATACACAATTCCTCTTCGAATACCTTCAACGGGTATACGTTGTTCAATACCAATGGCGGTAACCATGCCACTATGATTGATAATGTGGGACGGGTTGTCCAGAGGTGGAATTATGATGGTGGAATAATATATTCCTATCTTCTAGACAATGGGAATTTATTGGCCCGAACCAAACCACCGGAAAATGTAGATATTGTGAAAGGTCTAGGAGGGTCCTCATCCTCGCTTATTGAGATGGATTGGGATTCCGAAATTGTATGGGAATACAAGGATCCTATGTTGCATCATGATTACGCTAGGTTACCCAATGGGAATACAGGAGCACTTTTATTCAAAGAACTGGATGAGGAAATCTCTCGTCAGATCAAAGGAGGTCATCCTAGGGAGGATGATCCCAAAACGATATTGGGTGATGTTATAAGAGAGATTGGCACAAGTGGCGAGACTGTAAACGAATGGGAAATATACAAGGAATTGGATTTTGAGGAAGATGTAATTTGTCCTTTAGAACATCGCCGAGAATGGACCCATGCTAACAGTTTGAACTTAATGCCTAATGGGGATTTTTTAGTAAGCTTCAGAAATATAAGTACTGTTGGAATAATAAGTAGGGAAACAGGTGAGTTTGTCTGGAAATGGGGCCCTGGAAACGTGTTTCATCAACATCATCCCACCATTCTTGAAAATGGAAACATATTAATCTTTGATAACGGTAGCCATTCTGAAGGTATGGATAGGTCCAGAGTAATTGAAGTAAATCCTACAACTAATGAAATTGAATGGGAGTACACTGAAACTCCACCTGTGACGTTTTATAGTTTTCACATCAGTAGTGCCGAAAGGTTAGACAACGGGAATACTCTCATTTGTGAAGGGGCTTTCGGTAGGATCTTTGAAGTTACGAAAAATGGGAGGGTTGTGTGGGAGTATATAAACCCTTTCTATGCTCCCGATTTGAGATCAGGTGACCCTACCAATATGGTGTTTAGGGCCCATAGATATTCTCCTGAACATCCTTCTTTAGAAGGAAGAGATTTGAATCCGGATATGTATAAAAATATTAATAGGCTATATGGTGGGGGAGAAATTGGTGATTCTTGAAATGGCTTAGTGATGGATTAGTTTAAAAAGTAAAGTAGGTGAAAGGAGGATTTCATGAATTTGTTATTAATGAGTGGGGGTAGACATCCATATGAGGAATCCACTCCAGTTTTAAAAGAGTTTTTGGAAGGGGCCGGTCATACTGTTACGGTAAGGGAAGATGCAGATGCCTTAACTGATGGGACTTTAGGCAGGTCGGATGCTTTGATTTTTAACACTCTAAGAGAGGGGGATATGGCCCTAGATCCTGACCAACAGAACGCTTTGAAGGGATATATCAGCTCTGGCAATGGTTTTGTCTGTATCCACATATCAGGTTGCGTTCCCGATACCTGGAATGACTATGGGGATATCACCGGAGGAGGATGGGTGATGGGTCAGAGTTTCCACCCTCCATACAGCAATTTTTCTGTTGATGTTTCTAACAGCGCACACCCATGTGCCACCGAGCTTTCTTCATTCAGCACTGATGATGAGCTGTATATGAATATAGATTACAGAGAAGGGAATGATGTATTCGTCACTGCTGATTTTGAGGGTGGGGTTTACGGCAAAAATAGAGCAGGTGCTGAGGATATGGAAATGGCAGGGGGAACTTTTCCGCTTGCTTGGACTAGATCCTACGGTACTGGCAAAGTTTTTGTAACCCTTCTGGGGCACGACGGAAAAAGTCATCAGAGCAAAGGGTTTCAGGAATTAGTATTAAACGGAGTAGACTGGGTTAATAGCTAAACTTTTGTCACGGGTTGAGGTGGTCTATGGCTGCCTCAGCCCAGACTCTTAGGTTGTTGTCCAAATCTTCTCCGCAATGCGGACATTCGTAGTCTCCAGTACTCCATCTGATGCCACATCCAGGACACGGCTGTATATTATCCAGAAAATTTATCAGAAACTGAATTTTCTCCTTCTTGTTCAACCCATTTGCTCCATGTATTTTTTGTGTAAATCGTATATGACTTCGCCTTTGGCCATTCCACTTAGAGCCCCGCGGCCAGTGATATTCATGCCCGCTGAGATATTTGCGAGGCACGCTGCCTCATAATGGTTCATGCCATTCATGATTCCATGAAGGAAGGCGCCATTAAAGGCGTCACCTGCACCTGTGGTATCTACGACTTTCTTCTTTTGGTAAGGGTCGAGGTCGATTGTGTTGCCATCATGGTATATAGAAGACCCTAAATGCCCCTTCTTTACAACGACAATTTTGATTCCTCTGGCAGTAGATTCACTTATTATTTTATTGGTGTTATTGGTTCCGAATAGGGCCTCGGAGTCGGCTGGCATACTAGGCATGAAGATGTCGACGAATGGTAGTAATTCTTCCATAGCTTCACGAGCTGTTTCAAAGTTCCATAACTGATGCCTGTAATTAGGATCATATGAAACCGTTATGTTTTTCTCGTTTGCTCTTTTGGCAGCTTCTAAAACAGTTTTCCTTGAGGAATCAGAGATGGCCTGGGCTATCCCACTACAATGCAATATTTTTGCCGACGATAAATAATTTTCATCAATATGGTCAGGGGTTAGATAGGTTGGGGCACTACCAGACCGATAATAAACGAATTCTCTATCTCCATCGTCTTTTGTTGCCACAAAATGCGCTGCGTTAAAACCGGGAATAGTTTTGATCTGAGATATATCTATTCCTTCATCCGTAAAAGAGTTTCTCAGGTATGCCTGAAACGGGTCGTCCCCTAGTAGAGTTATGTATCCAGTTGAGGTACCTAGTCGTCCAGCTGCTACTAATATATTAAAACTATCGCCTGCCAAAGATCGCTGGAAAACTCTGGAGGATTCCATTGGGTCTTCGGAATACAATTCAATCATGCATTCCCCGATACTAATTAGATCAGGCATTCTTTTAGAAATTAGCTCTTACTTTTTCTGGAGAACAGGCTTTCATAACGTCCAAAGTTCCATCAACTGTTCCAGGTCTAGAAGAAACAACTCTGACAATAGTATGGTCAAGTCCTTTAGAAATCCGAGCAAATTCAGCAGCAGCATTTTCGGCATTTCCGAAATACCCTACAGTTCTTAATAAATCTACGGGGAATGCATCAGCCACTTCATCTCGGGAGGCACCCTTCTTCCGCATTTTGTCGAGTTCTGCAAGCTCTGAGGTGAACCCCATCCTTTCGAAATGAGCCCTGTAACCAAAGGATCGTTCTTTTTCAGTTGGTACAGTGGCACCCAATGCATATTGCATGGTCGCTTTTGCCAGTGCGATTCGAGCTCGATCTTCGTCTTCATCTACACATATTCTTATATATTCTGAGACTTTTATTTCAGAAGGATCTCTACCAACATTTTCAGCACCTTCAGCGATTCTGTCCCGGCTCCACGCAACCTGTTCTGGAGCACACCAATTTAGTGCTGCCCCATCGGCAAGTTCCCCAGCTAGTTGTAGCATTTTTGGACCCAGAGCCCCTAGATAAACTGGTGTTTTGGGAAGAGGATCGATGGACATTCGGCCACCTTTCATAATCCCTACATCCCCTTCATAATCTGTTCTACCTCCGTTGACCAGCTCCTTTATTATCGATATGTAGTCTCGCATCAAAGAGAGTGCAGACATTTTTGGCAGACCTATCGTTCTCCGGACATCTGGTCGATATGCTCCCCCTGCTCCTATGCCCATAATGAATTTGCCTCCAGTCATATGGCTGACTGTTCCTCCTGTCATTGCAAATGCCATTGGGGTTCGCCACATGACTGGAGAGACAGCTATGCCAGTTTCTAATCCGCCATCCACTATTTCATTGGATGCCGCCCATCTCATTAAGCAAACCTGGTAGGAGTCCATGTGGCCGGGTACTTCTGGGGTCCAAATACTCTGATAACCAAGCCTGGCTGCTTCTCTAGACATTTCTTTTTGTTGTTCTATGTCCAACCTTAGAGTTGGATCAAGACCGATACCGATATCCATGCAATTACCTCACATTGTTTCTAGTTGGGAATCAATTCATTTTTTTCCATCAAGGCCATTTCGGTAGAAAACCATATGGCCATTGAACCACCTCTGTCATCATAACCATATTCTGCTTTTCTGTAGATGTAGTCACTTCTTTTTTGTTGGAATCCTGTTCCAGAACATACATCAATCAAATCTCCGTTGTCCTTAATCCTTTTTTTTGATGCTGACCAAACTTTTTCAAGAGTAGGTAAATATGACTCACTTAGCCATCCTTTTCTTATTCCTCGAGCTATTGCATATCCAATCATGCAAGTAACCGATAACTCTTGATAGGTTCCTGGTAAATCTATTAGTTGAGGCCATGTTCCATTTGGTAATTGATGGTTAATCATCCCATCCAAATGGTTTATGTGTATATCCAATACTTGATTCCGAAGAGGGTATTCAATTGGCATATAAGTAAGAGCTTCAGAAAAAGCTAAGGCAGCAAATCCGTTTCCTCTTCCCCAAAAATACGGAGTAGTCCTGTTGTGCCAAAAAAGGCCATTGGTTTGTTGGGTCCCGGTTTCAAGTAAGAAGTCTACATAGCGGTCAACATAGCCGGAATCTTTGGTGACTTTAAAGGCCCTGCCCATCATTGCGGCAATGAAGAACATATCCTCGCAGCCAAATTCGGAATGGCATGGGGTTGGGGAAATACCTTTTGAGACATTTTCGTAGGTGTTTGCTGCCTTTAAAAGCAGATCTTTCCACGTTGTGTTTTTTGAGGCTTCATACAAGTCTTCGGCCCAACACATGGCAGCAATATTTGGGCCGGAACTATTGTTATTTTGGAAATCAGAGTCTTTATTTAGGAAATTAACTAGGTTTGAGATGTCCTCAACAGGGTCTGGATAATTTTGATCTATCTTTTTTAGTCGAAGTCTGCCGCTTATAGATACACCTTGTACGTAATTGATGGGCTGATCCAGTTTATATCCATAGATCTTACCTAAGTAGTTGCTTACTTCTAGTGCGCTCCTTTCAACAAGCCTCTGCTGTTCCTTTGAGGCTTTTGATATATCCGGGTCTGATTCGATTATTTCTTTGATTACATCAAACAAAATTTGATTTATGTTGTCGTTGGGTGCGGTAATTCTTATTCCCGGGATTGCACCAGGAGTTGGGCCTAGCCCAGCAGCAAGGGCCCCCAAAAGAGAATTAGTTTCATGGGATATTGAGTCCACAAAATTGTATTTAATTGTTTCACTCGGCCCCATTGATTCTATGTAGGCCCTATCTTTATTTGTTTCTGTTAACTCTATTATTAGGTCTGGAGGGTCCACTGTAATCCATCTCCATACGTAGAGCTCTTCAGGGTTGTCTAGGTCATGGAAGGATTTGGGCTCAGGAGGAAACTCGTAAATTTGATCCAGTATATTCAGTCGAGTGTCTGATGATATGAAACCAATTTTGTCTGATAACTCTTCGAGGCCTTTCATCGCGTCTGAGAAAAATGTCTCATTAGTTCGGACACCTGATAACCCTGCAATTATTGCCAATCGGTGGACCTTCTCTGAGGAGTGATACAAAGTATTGGTAAAGCCTTTGATCGGGTTTTCAGATTTATCGATACCTACGTTGTATTGGATATTCACATGTTAATCCTGATGAGCTATTTTCTGGCGGTAGCTAGCACTATGTTGGCTGCTGAATAGCCCGCGCCGAATCCATTGTCGATGTTGACCACTGTAATTCCTGGTGCACAGCTATTTAGCATAGCAAGTAGAGCGGCAACACCTCCTAGGCTTGCTCCATATCCTATGCTAGTAGGAACAGCTATTATGGGGCAGTTGACCAGCCCGCCGATTACTGAAGGAAGAGCACCTTCCATTCCTGCTACAGCTACTATTGCTTTGGAGCTTTGAATCTCGTCTAATTTATCAAATAGCCTATGTATACCGGCAACACCGACATCAAAAATTTTATTTACCTTACATCCCATTACTTCAGCCGTTAGCACTGCTTCCATGGCGACAGGTAAATCTGAGGTGCCTGCACAAACTACGGTTAGACCGCTAACAGGATTTTCATTTGGCTCAGACATCGCGGTAATCACTCTAGCCATGGCGTCATATTTGGCATTAGGTACCCACTCTAGTACTGAGTCATAGGCTGCAGGTTCTGCTCTTGTCACTACCACTTTTCCGGAAGTGTCTAATATAGCCTTTGCGATCTGTTTTATTTGATCAGGGGTTTTACCTTGCCCAAAAACTACTTCCGGGAACCCTTGTCTGATAGCTCTGTGATGGTCTACGCGTGCAAATTCAAGGTTTTCGAAAGGCAAATTTTTGAAAAGCTCCACACCTTGATCGATTGATTTGTTGCCCGATTGTATTTCAGACAGCAGATCGCGTATTTTTGCTTCTTCTATGATGTTCCTCCAACTAATTATTTTTTTGTGTCAAACTTTGCGAAATTTAGATACCCTTTCTCCACTACCAATCTCAGTAACATATATTGAACCTTCTTTATCAACTGTAATTCCGTGTCCGTCGGTTATAGAACCCTTTCCAGGCTCTTCATCAATTTTCCATCTTGAAACTACTTCCCCGTCCAAGGTCCATATACTCACTCCACCGTGGGGCCCCTGTTCTATGCAGTATATGTGGTCTTCGTGTATCCAAACATCTCCAGGGCTGGACATATCAGTCCATTCCTCCAGGAAACTTCCCTCACTATTAAAGAGTTGAATTCGATCATTTTCACGGTCACATATGATTATTCTCTCCCTTTCGTCGACCCAGATGTTATGCAGCAGCGCAAACTCTCCTGGACCAGTACCTTGTTTTCCCCAAGAGAGAAGAAGCTCTCCCTCCGAGCTAAATTTGTGAACCCTATGCCCCCCATAGCCGTCCGACACATATAGCTCATCGGAGGGAGAAATTGCTAATCCGGAAGGCATATTGAACGGTAGCCCCTGGAAGGATGGGGAAGGGGCAAGTTTTTCACCCAAAGTCCGAATAGTTTCTCCTCCTGGAGTATATTCAGTAGCTATATGGAAGTCACGATCTACAAGCCATACATTGTCATTTGGAGCTATGTATATTCCGTGAGGATTGGCGGAAAATGTTCCTTCCCCCCAAGAAGATATGAAATCCCCCTCCATGGTCCATATAGTGAGAGGGTGTTTGCCTCTGCTAAAGACATAAATTTCACCTCTGGAGTTGATAGCGGCATCTGAAGCAGCTCCAAATTCCCAGTATTTTGGCATTTTTGGCCATTCGGGCACTTTTTCATATTTGAAATCCCCACTACCTAGAATAGCCATCGGTTTACCTCCCAGTTTATGATTTTGGGGTTGTTTGATTTTTACTTCAGTTTTATTTTTCGATCGATTCTACATGTTGATCAACATTCAATTCAAAATGAAGCCTGAGATTTTCTTTACCTGTGAAGCAATTGGATGTAACCTAGGTAGGCTATTTTTCGGGGTGTGGCGCAGCGGTAGCGCGCCTGTTTTGGGAACAGGAGGCCCTCGGTTCGATCCCGAGCACCCCGACCACTTCCCCTTAATTTTTTTGCTGTCCACAATGTGTTTGGCAACGGTCATTCTGTATTGGAAGATTTCTACCAACACGATGATGGTTTTAGGTTATGTCTAGCTGAATTCAAGCAAGACGGCCGTCTTGTGATTGAGGATTTTAGGAAAGAAATAAAATCGCTGTCAGATTTGGATTTGCTTGTATGTTGGGAAATTGATCAATTAGATGAAGATGACGAGTACATCATCAAAAAATATGACAGCCCGCACAAGATAAAATCAAGAATGTTTTTTGGCGCCACCCATTACATTGTTCGTAATGAACACAGTTGTGGTGTAATTGCTCTCAAAGATTTTTTACGTGATGCGTAAGCGTCGTATTTAGTTTTCAGCGCCTTGGTGGGGTAGACCAAATTGGGCACTTTGTTCCCAAAGATCTATTCCATTAAGGCGCAAAAGTACTTTGTCTCCAGGTCGAGATGATGATGATAGGAAACAACGGGATCTTATAGGCAAATCCATCAATTCAATCAAAGCGCTGGATCCTGATTCATTCTCTAAAACAACGGCCTCAATGAGGGAATCTTTGTTACTCTCGATATATTGCTGACCCAGGTATTTTAAAAGCCAGTATTTTCTTCTCCTGGATTCTATGCGTTGGATATCTTTACTTTTGATTTCAGAATCAAATCCGATCTCTGATAATTCCTCTTTTTCGTATGAACAATTACCAGTGTCGATATATTCGATTGCTTGTCTTTGTAGGCATAGGTCAGAAAATCGGCGAATAGGAGAAGTAGCCTGGCAATATGAATCAAGGCCTAGTCCAGAGTGACTACTTGGGGTTAATGATACCTTGGCGGGTCTCATGCCTTTAGATGCCATATACCAATTTAAAGTTTCTGAATCTGTTAATTCATTAAATTGATGTGATGAAAGTTGAGACCGATATATTGCAGGTATGAGATTTGAGTGAAAGAGTTCAGATAGTCTAGCGTTGTAAATGATCATCAACTCAGATATCAAATCTTTCGAGGGAGAATGCCCAGATGACAAAGACAATTTTACTTGTCCTCCCGTTGATATTTCTATTTGAATATCAGGTCTATTGAATGAATAAGCACCCTTGCTTAGACGAATCTCCCTGTGATTGCTGGTAAATCGTTCAATTGTCTCAAAGGGTTCATGTAAGCTTTTTTCCGGGGATTTAATAATTTTGTCAGCTTCACTATATGTCAGAGATTGGTCACTTCTTATCAAAGTTTTGTTGAAAGAATAATTGGTGGCATTCGACTTCTCATCCAACTCAATTTTGAGTGACAAGCAAGCTCGTTTACTTTTCGGGTTTAATGACGCCTCCCCTTCTGATACAGATTTCGGTAGCATAGGTATTGTCACTTCTGGAAGGTATATAGAAGACATTCTCCTGCGGGATTCTTTTTCTACTGGTGATTCCTTTTCTACTATGTGTGACACAGCAGTCACATGAATCCAGACGATGTTGTCTTCTATGGAAAAAGCATCATCTCTGTCTAAAGTGTGCTCGTCGTCAATTGTGTAAGTCGGCAGATGGGTAAGATCCTGCCATGTGCAATCTTTTAAAATTGTATTCTTAGGAGTAAAAACACATTCGCTAGGAAATTCTGTTGGTATTTTGAACCTTTGTAAATCGTATGGCGTATCTAAGTCAATTAGCTTGCTTGGCTCGAGCAACTTGAAAACTGCTTTTTGCATATTACCTTGTACATTAGGAAGAAATTTTCTTATGAAGTCTATCGATCTCCCACTTCGAGGCGAAGATTCTCCAAGAATGACAAATTCTTTCAAATATTCTAAAAGTTGAACTTGATGATCTGTAAGATTAGTAGGGATAGATTTATTGCTAAATCCATCTGCTAATTCCCGTTCATCCCTGTATTCTCGCTCTGCATTTATCTGCTTGGCTTTTGTTGCTTCCACTATTTTAGGGGAATGTATTATCAGACTGTTTTTAACTATTGAAAAAAACATTGGATTTTCGTTTATGTGAAGGTACAGTGCCGGGATCAAATGTGGACTGTCCTTAAGGTCCAATAAATCGGCTATGTCGCCTATAGCAACATTCTGGTTCCCATTCTTTTCCAATTCTTGGGCCATCATTTTCCAGATTTCCTCGAGATTTAACTCAGAACATATCTTTCGGGCTTCAGTAGAAAATTTCTGCATTTCTAGGAAATCATTAACAAATATGCCTGACTGATATACCAAGTTTTTTGTAGGCAATTTGGTTTTTTTATTCCTACTAATCCTTACTTCAGTTCGAGCGCCACTTGTCGATTCAGATGTCGACTCACAAAACTTCAGCTCTTTACCGACCAATGCCAGGATTATTTCACCCATCTAGACCCCTTTCTATTCAGTGGCATAAAAACACTATGGATGATTGATACGAAAAAAAGAATAATTGCTGCTTTGCTAACAGTCCGAATTAGCTGCCATTGCAAATTTCTTCGATACTGTGCGAATCTGTTATAAGTATATGACAGGAAAATAGCAGCCTCAAACCAATGCGATTTTGTGAGCCACTATGGAGTCAGATTTGAAAAGAATTCATACCACAGCCCTGGCAATCTTGAGAGATTTGGGTCAATGTCCTGCGACTTCCTTCAACGAAGGTCTGGTTTCTGCGCAATTACGCTCAGTTTTGGAAGAAAATAGAATTGAATATTTTCAAGATAAATATGGGAATATCATAGCGAAAATTTCCGGAACTGAAGGTGAGCACCGTCCGATCGCATATGTGGCTCATATGGATCATCCCGGTTATGAAATTATTGATGTTGAAGATAGTTTTTTTGTCGGGAAACCATTAGGTGGAGTGCCACAGGCAGCAGCAAATAAAGGAGCGGATTGTATTTCTTTTGATCAACAGAATAATAGGTATCCATGCAGGATTGAACCTTGGAGTGGAGGTGAGGAAGGCGAAGTAAAGGTAGTTTCGAAAAAAAGACTGGATGTGGGAACACCCATAACATTTGATTTACAAGATTTTAGTCTCGAATGTGACAAGATAGAGATGCGAGCTTTAGATGATCTTGCTGGCTGTGCTTCAATACTCGCAGCTTTGATTGAACTAAACCGTGAGCCCGTTAAGACAGATATTTTTGGGATATTCACTAGGGCTGAAGAGGTTGGGCTGGTAGGGGCTGGGTTAATTTCTGCAGAAAACACAGTTCCCATCAACACCTTGATTGTGTCTGTGGAGACAAGTTCTGTGATTCCGGGAGTGGAGCAGGGGATGGGGCCTGTTATACGCACTGGCGATGCATCTTACACATTCGACGCTGAAGCGGAACAGGTTTTGGTCCTGGCAAAGAATACATTGGTGTCTGAAGACAAGAATTTTAAATGGCAACGACAGTTAATGGCGGCAGGTTCTTGTGAGGCGACTGCTTTTGCAGTTAACGGTTATTCAACTACCGGAGTGGCATTTCCCTTAGGTAATTGGCACAATGCTACGACCAAAATTCCAGATCCTAATGGATCTATAGGAATGGAAAACATATCTCTCGAAGATTTTCTGCATGGTACGGACCTAATTTACAAATCTGCTAAGATGGTTCATACCGATTCAGTCTCGCCAGTTAAGGAGAGGCTTAGAGAAGTCCAAGAGAAATTCAAAAATCGGCTAAATCGATTAACTTAGGGCTCGCTTCTGTCCCAATCTTCTAGAGTCCAATATCCTACCTCTGGTACAATAGAATTGATTTGCAGACCTTGTGCTTTTTTTAGCCGCTGAATGTTATATAGATGTGTAATCTCTTCAAAATAAATGTGGCGCATCGTCGCTTCAAGCGTCATTGAACCTTTGGCAGGAGTGCCTTCCGAGGTTACACCATGAGGATGAGCCTTAGCCATCATTTCCCATTGAGGGGTAGCATCTCTATCAATTTTTTTGGATTCCATAAACTCTAGGGAATTATCTTGGAGCACGCTAATAGCCAAATTTATGAATTGTTCTAACAAACAGCTTAACTCATTAATTTCCCAATAAATGTCGTCGTCAAGGCGCCTATCTGATTTTGATTGACTGAGTTCTTCAATGTTTGCGACTCCATGATCTCCTAGTGGGAAAATAGTTGATCCCCATCTTGAAACTAGCCATCTTAGAATTAAAAGAGACATATGGCTAATCTGATTTCGAATGCTCCAGCCCGCCCATTCCCAATTGTCTGAGGTATAGTCCAATTGCTCGTCTGTAAGATCGACAATTTCGTCGGCAATTATGCTGTAGAGCGTTTCGAACTCACGAAAGAAGTTAATTGCGGGATCGCTTTTATCTGTCATATTTAATCCTTGTATCTTTCTAAGGCACGAAGTAAATGTTCCATAGAAAGATTTCCACCACTCGCTATTAAAGCTATCTTTTTATTTTTCAGCCTTTCTTTAATTTTGATTGCCGCAGCTAAGCTTGCTGCTCCGGCATGCTCCATTAGATTTCGGGTGTGTTCTAAGTACATCACCACAGCGTCTTCCATTTCTTCATCAGAGACTAAAATAAAATCGTTCAGCATTTCTCTTAATATACTTTGTGCCGGCTCATAACCTTTGTTCGTTGCTAATCCTTCAGCTATGCTCGACATTTCAGCTTGTTGCAAAGTACCAGATTTCCATGAATTGTACGCTGCAGGAGCTCTCTCGCCCTGTACACCTATTACTTCTATGTTTGGGTTAATGGACTTTGCGGTTATGCATGTACCACAGGCTCCACTGCCTCCCCCAACCGGGACAATAATCACGTCCACATCGGGTAAATCTTCCATTATTTCAAGTGTATATGTACCCACTCCGGCATATAGCTGGGATTCTTCGACGGCATTTATATATTTGTAACCTTTCTCATCTGAAAGATTTCTCATGTACTGATCTGCTATTCCGAAATGCTCTCCATGGTGAATTACATCAGCGCCAAGGTTTCTCATTGATTGAACTTTGCCTGGATTAGCTATTTCCGGAACAGCTATATATGCCTTAGCGCCGAACAAAGACGCTGCATAAGCTATTGATTGACCATGATTACCGCTTGAAGCTGTTGAAACTCCTTTTTCTAGATCGGCAGCGGACATTTGGGCCAAAAGATTAACGCCACCTCTAATTTTAAAGGCGCCTAATTTCTGGTGGTTTTCATGTTTAACATACACTTCTGTTCCTACTATTTTTTCCAATGCTAGGTGACGATGCAATGGAGTCCGAGTGATGAAGTTTTCTATCCTGTTTTTTGCAGCTATCACGTCTGTCAGAGTTGGGTTAGACAAAAAAAACTCCTGTTGATTAGTTCTATAGCATAAATATACGTAATATTTTACGCTTAAATTTGTTGCGTGACACCATCAAAGGGAGGCATGCTAAAATCGACCGCACTTGGACTATTTTAATGGAAAATATCATTAAATAAGTGAGAAATTAGTATGATCGATAGAAAATATGACGTGGTTGTAATAGGTGGAGGGATAATTGGGTTGGCAACTTCGATGAAGCTGACCCGGGATTTCCCAAATTTGAAAGTTGCAGTTTTGGAAAAAGAGAAAGAGGTGGCTCAACACCAAACGGGTCACAATAGTGGAGTAATTCACGCTGGGATCTACTACGCTCCAGGAAGCCAGAAAGCTAATTTCTGCTCTACTGGTGGAAAACTGCTAAGAGATTTCTGCGATGAAAAAGGGATTGCCTATGACATGTGTGGAAAACTGATAGTTGCAACAGACGAATCGGAAGTTCCTCAGCTTGAAGAACTTTTTAAACGTGGAACAGAAAACGGTGCTGAGGGCTTGCGCATGGTGGACCAAGAAGAGATAAAGGAAATTGAGCCATATTCTGCTGGGGTGAAAGCGATCTTGTCGCCGAACACAGGAATTATTGATTATTTTGAGGTTTCGCAAGCATATGCAACAAACATGAGAGAAAATGGTGGAGATCTCCTTACGGATGTGGAAGTTGTTTCAATCGAGAATAGGGATGGCTTGGTTTATATCAATACCACAACAGGAACAATTGTGGCTAAATACGTCTTAAATTGCGCCGGATTGCATGCAGATACCGTAGCAAAGATGATGGGTGTTGATATTGGAGTGAAAATCGTCCCCTTTAGGGGAGAGTATTTTTCAATAATTCCAGAGAAAGAACATATGGTCAAAGGCCTAATTTATCCAGTCCCAGATCCCAGCATGCCTTTCCTCGGTGTTCATTTTACTCGCAGGATAAATGGAAGCGTTGAGGCAGGGCCAAATGCAGTGCTGGCCTTTGCAAGGGAGGGATATAAGAAAACGGATATCAATCTTAGAGACACTATAGGAACATTTTCGTATGGTGGATTTTGGAAGATGTCAGCTAAATATTGGAAAGTGGGAGTAAGTGAGCAATACAGATCTCTAGTGAAAGGTGTTTTTGTTAAATCCTTGCAGAAATTGATGCCGGAAATAACAGGAGATGATTTGGGAGATCCGGGGGCTGGAGTTCGGGCTCAAGTTATAGATTCCAATGGTGGCTTGCTTCAAGATTTCGCCATTGAGGCCTCCCCCAATGCCATACACGTATTAAGTGCACCTTCACCTGGTGCGACTTCTTCAATAACTATAAGTGAATATATTGTTGACTTGGCCCAAGAATCTTTTGAATTGAGTGCAGCTTAATCAGTAGAGTGGAGGAGTAAGATGAAAATTGCATATGCATTTAGGCGGACCACAGTATACCCATACACGGCTGGCTTTTATGGGCCTGGGGGATGGGGATTACCTGATGAGCCAGCACTGACGACCTTTTTGAAAAAAATAAATGAGATAGGATTTGATGGCATTGAGCTCGGGTTCGAGGTTTTTGGGGGTCATGACGCAACAAAGGCATCTACAACCGAGTTGCAAAAACAACTCGAGGACGCAGGGGCTCCTTGCGTAGCTATTAGAGCAGGCGGAGTTTTGTGTACTCCTGTTGTGGGGGAACAAAATCGGGACCGGCTTTTAAAATCGATTGATATCGCAGGGTGGTTGGGAATAGATATAGTTAATAGTGCTTTGTCTGGACCATCAAGAAATAAGACTTTAGGTGACAATCGACCAGGAAAGCCGATACAGCAAGGTTCCAGTCAACTTGCTTCCTATCAAGACTTTGAAAGAACAGCAGCCATTCTTCAAGAGGCTGGAGTTAGAGCCGGTGATGCGGGGTTAAATGTTACTGTAGAGGTGCATCAGCACTCTATTGCTGATACAAGCACATCAACACTGAGATTGCTAGAGATGACAAATAGTGATCATGTCTTTGCAAATCCGGATTTAGGCAACATATTGTGGCATTATGACGAACCAGAAGAATCTAGTGAAGAGGCTGTATTGGCATTGGCTCCTTATTCTAAATATTGGCATTGCAAAACTTTGCAAAGGGTTCATGTGCCTGAACTAGACAGGGCTTATTTTATAAGGACGGCACTGCCAGATGGAGATATAGATTATAGATTTGCTATTAGCGCAATGTTAGAGGCCGGATATGACGGTTATTTTGCCTTGGAAGGTACAAATACTGGCGATCACCTCACCAAAGATGCCAGCAGCGTTGCTTATGTCAGACAAATAGTGGCTGAAATAGAGGAAGGAAAACCAATTTTGTAGTTGTTAATTTACTTGACTCGGTTAGCTAGTAGGATTAACATGTACGTCTGTTGCGTTTTTGAACGCATTTTTTGGGTTGATTCCCAAGCACCTTAACAACTGGATAGTAGAAGGAAACCGTAAATATTTAGAGTTTGATCCTGGCTCAGGACGAACGCTGGCGGTGCGCCTAATGCATGCAAGTCGAACGAGATCGCTTTCTTCGGAGAGCACATATCTAGTGGCGGACGGCTGAGTAACACGTAAGTAATCTGCCCCGAAGAGGGGGATAATCTAGAGAAATCTGGCCTAATACCCCGTACCTTCCTTTCCAGCAGGCTGGATTGGAAGAAAGGCTCCGGCCGCTTTGGGAGGAGCTTGCGGCTTATCAGGTAGTTGGTGGGGTAATGGCCTACCAAGCCGAAGACGAGTAACCGGTGTGAGAGCACGATCGGTCAGAGGGGGACTGAGACACGGCCCCCACTCCTACGGGAGGCAGCAGCAGGGAATCTTGCGCAATGGGCGAAAGCCTGACGCAGCGACACCGCGTGGAGGATGAAGGTCTTAGGATCGTAAACTCCTTTTATCAGGGAAGAGAAAGGACGGTACCTGATGAATAAGGATCGGCTAACTACGTGCCAGCAGCCGCGGTAATACGTAGGATCCGAGCGTTGTCCGAATTTACTGGGCGTAAAGAGCGCGTAGGCGGTTTGTTAAGTCTCATGTGTAATCTCCCGGCTCAACTGGGAGGGGTCATGGGATACTGGCAGACTTGAGGATAGCAGAGGAAAGCGGAATTCCCGGAGTAGTGGTGAAATGCGTAGATACCGGGAGGAACACCAGAGGCGAAGGCGGCTTTCTGGGCTATTTCTGACGCTGAGGCGCGAAAGCGTGGGGAGCGAACCGGATTAGATACCCGGGTAGTCCACGCCCTAAACGATGGATACTAGATGTTGGGGGTATAGACCCCCCCAGTGTCGAAGCTAACGCGATAAGTATCCCGCCTGGGGAGTACGGCCGCAAGGCTAAAACTCAAAGGAATTGACGGGGACCCGCACAAGCAGCGGAGCGTGTGGTTTAATTCGATGCAAAGCGAAGAACCTTAC